>NZ_JANSIK010000137.1:0-1828 GCF_047462035.1 Synechococcus sp. R5-15
TGGCGTGGGGCAGGAATGCCCAACTGCGAGGTAAGGACTCCGTCCTGCTGACGGGAAGGGTAGCCCGCGCTCTGTCCGCAGGACGAGCGCCGGGAGGATGTCACTCCTCTGTCCAGAAACGCTCGGAAAGATATTTGTCAGCCCCGTCGCAAAAGATGGTCACCACCACTCCAGAGGAGAGCTGACGGGCCACCTCTAGGGCTGCCACCACATTGGCGCCGGCAGAGATGCCCACCAGCAGGCCTTCTTCCAACGCCAAGCGCTTGACCATTTTCTGGGCTGCTTCTGTGGAGATCTCAATGTGCTGGTCAGGCAGGGTGGGATCGTAAATCTCGGGTTTTAGAGCTGTGGCCATGTGCTTGAGCCCTTCCAGGCCATGGAAGGGAGAGTCGGGCTGCATGGCAATGATTTGGATATCCGGGCGATACTCTCGCAGGCGCCGCCCCACCCCCATACAGGTGCCGCTGGTGCCTAGCCCGGTAACAAAATGGGTGACCTGCCCCTGGGTTTGCTCCCAAATCTCCACCCCAGTGGTTTCGTAGTGGGCTTGCCAGTTGGCGGGGTTGCTGTACTGGTCAGGGTAGAAATAAAGCTCGGGGTTTTCCGCATAGAGGGCGCGGGCTTTCTCGATGGCCCCATCGGATCCCAGAGCGGGATCCGTCAGAACCAAGTCCACGCCATAGGCAGCCAGGATCTTCTTGCGCTCCGGGCTGGCGTTGGCGGGAAGAGCCAGCTTGACCTTGTAGCCCAAGGCGGCCCCGATCCAGGCATAGGCGATGCCGGTGTTACCGCTGGTGGCATCGAGGATGATCTTGCCGGGGGTAAGCTTGCCCTGGCGTTCGCCAGCGCGAATCATGTTGAGGGCCGGGCGATCCTTGACTGAACCCCCAGGGTTGTACCACTCTGCCTTGCCATATACCCGTACCGATTCCGGCAAATCGGCAGCAACCCGCCGCAGACGGATCAGCGGCGTCCCCCCCACCAGCTCAATAGGGCTATCCACAGCAGGGAGTAACGGGCGAGAAGAAAATGCAGTCGGATACAAGGGGGATCCCTCGCTAGACAGGCATCGGCTGGACAACCATTGCTCATCTTACCCCGGTCTTTCCGGCCTCTTGGGAGCTTTTTAGTTTCCCCCTCCTGCCCAAGTTCTGGCTAGGCTCCAAGTAGGCTCTAAGATGGGGGTAGAAAAGTGGGATTTTCCCACAGCAGGATGACGCGGAGGGGCATGGCAGAAATTGGGATTGTGACTGCCCAGCAGTTTGATCGGCGACGGGGCCAGATCCATGTCTACGACGGCGAGGGCAAAGGCAAGTCCCAGGCGGCCTTAGGGGTTGTGCTGCGTTCCATTGGCTTGGGGATCGAAAAGGCGGCCCCCAGCCGGGTGTTGCTGGTGCGGTTTCTCAAGGGGCCAGGCCGAACCTATGCTGAGGATGCGGCCATTGCGGCTCTGCAGCGAGGCTTCCCCCATCTCATCGATCAATTGCGCACCGGGCGGGGAGAGTTTTTCGGCCCAGATGAGATCACCAAGTTTGACCGTCAGGAGGCCCGCCGCGGTTGGGATGTGGCCAAAGGGGCTTTGGCGTCGGGGTTTTACTCGGTGGTGGTGCTGGATGAGCTCAACCCGGTGCTGGATCTGGGCCTGTTGCCTGTGGAGGAGGTGGTCAGTACCCTCAAGCAAAAGCCGGAGGCCATGGAGGTGATCATCACCGGGCGCGGCGCTCCCAAGGAAATTATCGACCTGGCGGATTTGCACTCGGAAATGCGCAGTGTCCGGCGGGCGACGGATCCCCAAAACGGCCAACCCCCTTGCAGCGGCATCGAGATC
>NZ_JANSIK010000138.1:0-3691 GCF_047462035.1 Synechococcus sp. R5-15
ACAAACAGAATGCTATCGCTGCATAGTTGAACAGTGATGTTCAGCAGTGTTCAGCGTAAATGTATCAGCTACGCCCAACCGGCTTCAGGGAGAAGGTCGACCTCCTCGGTGGTTTTAATGGCCTCTTCCGGTCGAGGTGTGGCTTCTTGGCAGCGCTCCATGGCTTGAAGAAGCAGGGCTTCCCCTTCCTGCACCGTCTCAATGCGACAGAGGAGAGCACGGAATTGAGAGGCTCCGGCAAAGTCTTTGATGTACCAAGTCATGTGCTTGCGGGCCTGACGGATGCCACGTTCTCCCTTGTACTCCCAGAGACCGCGCAGATGCTCTAAGGCCATTTGAATCCGCTCCAGGGGAGTGGGGGCCGGTCTTTCTTGACCGGTTTTCAGGAAGTGATCGATTTCCCCCACCAGAAAGGGATAGCCCATGGTGCCGCGGGAGCACATCACCCCATCGGCTCCGGTTTCCTCCAAACACTTCACCGCTGCGGCTGTCGAGAAAATATCCCCATTGGCGATGACGGGAATGCGCAGGTGCTGTTTGACGCGGCGGATCCAGTCCCAGCGGGCTTTGCCGTTGAAGCCTTGGGCGCGTGTCCGGGCATGCAAGGTGAGCAGTTGCGCCCCTGCCTCCTGCAGACGGTGGGCAAAATCCAAAATGTTGATCTCCTGATCCGACCAGCCCAGGCGCGTTTTTACGGTTACGGGCACCTCCACCGCTTTGGCCACCGCCTCCACAATTCGCGCTGCCGTGTCGGGATCGCGAAGCAGAGAAGAGCCGCCGCCGTTTTTGGTAATCTTGTTCACCGGGCAGCCCATGTTGATGTCCACCAAGGTCGCCCCTTCGTCCACCGCCATGCGGGCCGCTTCTGCCAGAAAGTCAGGCCGACAATCAAACAGTTGGATGCCAATAGGCTGCTCCCCCTCGCCGACCTCCATGATGCGGGGCAACTGGCGGGCATAGTGCAAGCCGGTCGCGCTGACCATTTCGGTGTAAACCAAGCTGTGGGGGGCAAAACGGCGCACCAGCCCTCGAAAGACTTGGTCGGTTACCCCTGACAGTGGCGCCTGAAAAACGCGGCTCAAAACTTTTACCCCGCCGATATTGAGGGGCTGGGACAAGCGGGCTTGGAGTTCCGGCGAAAGCTGCAGGCCCATCGGGATCCGGAGAAAGCTATCCCTCTTTGTTGACAAAGTAAAGAAGACCCATGATGCGCGCTCGTTTGATCGCGGCAGTGAGCTCCCGCTGTTGTTTGGCAGTCAGGCCGGTGATGCGGCGGGGCAAGATCTTGCCACGCTCGGTCACAAATTTCTTGAGCAGCTCCACATCGGTGTACCTAATGGGCTCTCCCGGCTTGATGGGAGACAGGCGGCGGCGAGCGTAAACCATAGGTCAGGAGAACGGCGAAACGGCTTGAACTACTTAATCTCTTTGTGGACGGTGTGGCGGTTGCAGTGGGGGCAGAATTTCTTCAGCTCTAAGCGGGCTGTTGTGTTGCGGCGGTTTTTGGTGGTGGTGTAGCGGTTCACACCTGGAGAACGTTTGTTGACGTTGGTGCGGCACTCGGTGCACTCCAGGGTGATGATGATGCGGGCACCCTTTGCTTTAGCCATGACGGATCCCAAGACGAAGGTAAACGGCAATGAGGAAACTGCAATCCCAGATCCTGAGGCTGGAGATGGGGGTTTACCTCGATAAGCGCGATCACCAATTATCCAACTTTTCCTTGACGGAATCAACCCAAGTTTTCACTTGCTTGCCCGTTTGTTGCCGTAGGCTACGGGCGTTGCGATCCACATCTTTGCTCAGGCGCTGCAACTGCTTGGACAGATCCCGCACGGTGTCATTGCGCTGGGCTTGGCGCAGCAGGTCGCGAGCAGCCGATTTGACGTCGTCAGCAGCGTCCCCCTCTAGGATGTCCTGCAAAAACCGCAAGACTTTTTCATCCAGGTGATAGCCCCGCTCCGCTTCCACCACTAGGGTACGTCCGGCGCGGTCGTGAATGGTTTGGCGTTTTTCCTTGTCGAAGACGGCAAACAGCCCATCCGCAGCCAGAGGCACCAGCAGGGCCTCCGTGAGCACAAAGAGGGAGAGCACCCCCTCTCGAGCCAGAGAACGAACCAGGTGCGGCGAGGCTTCGGTCTCGGGATCCAGGGTTTTGATGTTCAGCAGCCATTTGCCGAGGCTTTGGCCCTCAGGGCGGGACTGGAAATAGCCGCGGTTCACCAGCCAGGTAGCGAAGAAGGCGATATAGCCGACCATGTCCACGGCGCCTGCACTGGCCCCTACCAGAGCAGCCAAGCCTTGGGCTAGGTAGGAGATCCCCAGCCCCAGCCCAAAGTCGAGGGCAAAGGCCCCAATTCGTTTGCTCCAGGGAGCCAATTTTGGCAGAGTTTCCCCCTCAGCAGCCGTTTGCGGGGCTGGCCGCTCGGCTTGAACCGGGGGCAGAGAAGTGGCAGGGGGCAAAGCGCTGAAGGTTCGCCACTCGCCAGCACTTTGATCCAGTTGTTCGGTTTTGGGCCGCTCTGGAAATTGGGGACGTTCGGGGTAAGGTCTGGGATCCGTCATTGCCGGTTGAGACTGTCAGTTCTACCATTCTAGCGAGGCAAGCCCACACCCACCGGCAGAGGGGACGGGCTGCGACGGGGGATCTCGTAGGTCAGCCGATCGCGGGCCAGCAGGGTATTGGGAAAAATGGCCTGAGCTTCTGCCAGCAGGTCTTCCAAGGTAATGGGGGCTTCTGGGGTGTAGCGGGGGCTGAAGTGGGTGAGGATCAAAGCTTGGGCCTTGGCTTCGGCGGCCACTTGGGCGGCCATGGCGGCGGTGGAATGCTTAGAGCGGCGGGCCAGCTCCAAGTCAGCCTGAGCGTAAGTGGCCTCGTGGATCACCAAGTCGGCAGCCCGGGAGAGATCGACGGCGTTGCGGCAGAAAATGGTGTCGGTGCAGTAGGAGAATTTGCGGCCCGGAATGGGATCCCCGACATAATCCCGTCCGTGAAAGCAGCGGCCCTGCCAGATGATGGATTGGCCGGCCTTGAGCTGCCCATACAGAGGGCCAAAGGGGATCCCATCGGCTTGGGCTTTGGCTGCATTGAAGCTGCCTGGCCGATCCTGTTCCACCACGCGGTAGCCGAAGGCGGGCACCCGGTGATCCAAGGGCGCGCAGAAGACGGAGTATTCCGGCTCTTGCAGGATGAGACCGGTTTCGACGGTGTGAACGCGGAAGCCGTAGGGGATCCGGGTCTCGCTGTAGCGCAACACGGCCTTCAGGTACTCTTCCAGGCCCGGCGGGCCGTAGATATCGATGTGCTCAGGGGTGCTGCCCAAGCCACAGGAGGCCAACAGCCCCGGCAGGCCGTAGATGTGATCCCCGTGCATGTGGGTGATAAAAATGCGGCGCAACTGGCTGGGGCGCAGCTCATCTAGGCGCAGCAACTGGTGTTGGGTGCCCTCGCCGCAATCGAACAGCCACCATTCCGACCGCTGGGGAAACTGCACCGCCACCCCGGAGACATTGCGCTGGCGGGTGGGCATGCCGGAGCTGGTGCCCAAAAAGGTGATCCGAATGGCATTGGGATCTGTCACAGGGGCAAGACCTCAGGGATTGGGATCCCTAGCTTACCAATTGCTGATACATTTACGCTGAACACTGCTGAACATCACTGTTCAACTATGCAGCGATAGCATTCTGTTTG
>NZ_JANSIK010000139.1:0-5625 GCF_047462035.1 Synechococcus sp. R5-15
ACTTCCGCATTCCTCCCGACACTGACCCTACGGGTACAGTGCGGGGCTCCTGCGATTTCTAGCTGACCCTGCTCCGTTCAATGGTTTTACGGCCCATACCGTCAGCCAATAGCTTGGACGTTGAATCCAGGTTGAGCGGGCCACGGGGCCTGTCGGTCAAGAGGAACAAGTTTGAGCCTGCTTTCGATAACTGACTCGATATCTGATCCGTTTGCTCAACAAGGGAAATTCGTTTGTCCAGCGATTGGAAGCTCCCCCTTCCAACAGCCGGCATACTGCAGTTGCTGAATTGCTCCTCTTCGATGCCTCTGGGAGTTCTGGGCATCTCGATCTTCGAGAGGGATCCCTGAGGTGGCCCATGTGAGTGAGGTAAAATCCTGGCAACCGAGCAGATCGATAACCCAAACCCAGGAGAGCTGACTATGAGTATGAGTATGAATAGGGCTTCTACCCTCCCCTTAACCTGGCTGTGGACGGGATCCCTGGCCCTGGGGGTGACGGCCCTGGTGACCCGCCAAGTGATCTGGGGGCTCTTACCCTTGGCAGCAGCCTACCCTGCCATCCGCCGCCGCGAAGAACAGCTTGGCCAAGTTCTGGAACAGACCTGGACACAGCAGCAACAGACAGCAACCCAACTGGAGACCCTGCAAGCGCGTTTCGAGGTGCTGGACGCTCGGCTCACTGCTGAACCGTCCCTTCTGCAGCAGACCTTGGCTTCCCCGGCTGAAGCCATTCAAGAGCTCGAGCAGAAAGTAAAGGTTTTGGAGCCCATCTGGGTACAGCAGCAGCAGACGGCGGCCCAACTGGAAACATTACAAGGGCGGATCGACGCCCTCGAAGCTCGGCCCACGTCTCATCTGTCCGTGCGGCAACAGCTGGCCCCCACCACCCAGGCCATCCAGCACATTCAGCAGCGGTTAAAAGCTGTGGAGCTGCGGTTGAATGCTCTGCCGGTATCCCAGCCCCAAGTGACTTTGGAGCAACTGGAGTTGGTGCAGGCGCAACTCCAACACCTGCAGCAGCTGGTGGCATCCCAGCCGAACCCTGCATCTCCCCGCAAAGCCCTGGGGGTGTTCATCGACGCGGCCAATCTCCACGCCAGCGCCCAGCAGCGGGGATCCCATCTCGACTATCCCAGTCTGCTCAGCTGGCTGGCCCAGGGCAGATCCGAGATGGAAGTGCATATTTACACTGGGGTAGATCACCACAACCAAGCTCAGCATCGCTTTCTGCAGGAGTTGAGAAGGCAGGGCTATCGGGTGGTCACCAAGCCGGTGGTGATCCACGCCGACGGCAGCCGCAAAGCCAACCTGGATGGGGAGCTGATTGTGGATATGATGGCGATGTGCTCCCGCTACGAGACGGTGCTGCTGCTGAGCGGGGATGGAGATTTTGTGCCGGCCCTCAAGTACATCCGCCGCCAAGGCTGCCGGCTGGAGGTAGCCGCCTACAGGCCGAATACAAACTCGGAGCTAATTCGGATAGCCGATCGGTTCGTCGATTTGTGCGCTTGGTAGGGGACAGGAACGCTGGTGCCGCTACCTGCAAAACAGACTCCGGCCACCGGCTAAACCTTTGCAATCTCAGCGCCTGAACCTCGCTTGGATCAACCTTGTCCAAAAATTGGCATTCTCCCTGCCCTAAAAGGCAAGGATTCTTTCCCAGGCCACAGGATAATTCCTACTTCTTGGGCTACACCACCCTTGCGAGTGGTGGGGGATGCCATAACCCCGACTACTGGGATGAACTCCCAGATACTTTTCCTGCTGACATTGCTCTTGCTAACACTGCGCCATACTCAAGTTGGCGGAGTTCAACCAACAGCGTAGCACGAAGCCGCCCTTGCCGCGTCAGCGGGCTGTAGGCCTTAGGGCAGGGCTTGCAACCCAGTTTTCTTGGTCAACTTAACCCCAATCGGAGAATCCAGATGTCAACGCAACTCACACAGCGGTTTGTGCAGGCAATGCACTATGCCCATCGCTGGCATGCTTCTCAAACCCGCAAGGGAACCGGGATCCCTTACCTCAGCCATCTGTTGGCCGTAGCAGCCATCGCCCTGGAGCATGGGGCGGATGAAGATGAAGCGATTGCCGCTCTGCTCCACGACAGCCTAGAGGACGGCCCCCACAACACAGGCGAGCCCCGGGCCCAGATTGAGCAACAGATCCGGGAGCACTTTGGAGAACGGGTGCTGCAGATCATCCTGGGATGTACGGATACCGAAAGCGATGGCTCCCGAGGCGAGCCCAAAGAAAACTGGAAAGAGCGCAAAACCGCCTACCTGAAGCACCTGGAAACGGCAAATGCCTCGGTTTTGTTGGTGGCCGCCTCTGACAAGCTGCACAACGCCCGCTGCATCTTGCGGGATTTTCGCCAACTGGGGGATAAACTCTGGCAGCGGTTTTCCGCCGGAAAAGAGGGATCCCTGTGGTATTACCGATCGTTGGCAGAGATTCTGAGGCGACGGCTGCCCGGCAATCTATCGGCGGAGCTTCAAGAGCTGGTGGCTGAGTTGCAATGCCAAGCTGGAGCGGTAATGCCTTGACAGAGACAAGCAGGGCTGAAGAAAATGCTGAGGGCAGCCCTATTCATCACACTTTTTGGGTCACGCACCTATGGTTCTCGCTGTTGGCACCCCTGCTCCTGGGTTCAACACCACTGACACCCAAGGCAACCAGGTTTCGCTGGCTGATTTTGCCGGCAAAACCGTTGTCCTCTATTTTTACCCCAAAGACGACACCCCCGGCTGTACCAAAGAAGCCTGTGGATTCCGCGACGCCTACGCCGATTACCAGAGCAAGGACGTGGTGGTGCTGGGGGTGAGCATGGACGACCAAGCTTCTCACCAAAAGTTCACCGAAAAGTACAACTTGCCTTTCCCCCTACTGGTGGATAGCAGTGGGGTGATTACCCGCGCCTACGATGTGGATGGGGGCGGCTATGCCAAGCGGGTGACCTACGTCATTGATGGCGAGGGCAAAATTGCCAAGGTCTACCAGAACATCAATACCGAAACCCATGCCCGCGATATTTTGGCGGATTTGGGTTTGTAGAAACGCTGCCTCTTTTCAGTACTCCTCGCTAGATCCCGGCCTTTGCGCATGAACGACGACATTCCGGTCGCCCGTCGCCAGTCCACTCCGGCGAAAAAAGCGCAAAGTTCGGTGCCTGCCCTGAGGTCCCGTCTAGTCTTGGGCCTGGTGCTGGTTGGGCTAGTGCTCCTGGCGGGTTGGGGGATAGAGAAGTTACCGGGATCCCAGCAGGCGGCGGATCCCCAAGTTCTGGAGGAAGCCGGTCAGCCCTCTCTGCCGCAGCCAACTGTGCAGAATGGGCGACCTTCTCTGTTGGGGCACTATGCCTATTCCGAAGCCCCTGCAGACAGCTTGCGGGTGGTGGGCAGCTACCGTGGTCGAGAGGTGCGCCTGCGCCAGGCGGCTGCCGAAAGTTACCTTCGCATGAGCGAAGCAGCTCAAGCTGCCGGGATCCGCCTTGTCCCCATTTCGGGGTTTCGCTCCATTGCAGATCAGGAGTTCCTGTTTTTTCAATTGGCCCAATCCCGAGCCTTGCGACCCGAGGAGCGAGCTGCGGTCAGCGCTCCCCCTGGCTACAGCGAGCACCACACCGGCTATGCCATCGACCTTGGGGATGCCGGGTTTCCGCAGTGGGATACTCAAGAAGCCTTTGAGACCACCCCGGCCTTCCAGTGGCTGCAGAGCAACGCGGCCCGCTTTGGCTTTGAGCTGTCTTTCCCCAGAAACAACCCTCAGGGGGTGAATTACGAACCCTGGCACTGGCGCTTTGTGGGCGACCGCCATAGCCTAGAGACCTTTTACAAGCGCTAGCCAACTCCCTTCTTCTGAGGGGAGGGGGGCTGGGGGTGAGGGCCCAAAGAGCGGATGACGCGATTCGAACGCGCGACCGTCTCGTTGGCAACGAGAAGCTCTACCACTGAGCTACATCCGCATCGGGAAGTTTATGATGGCAAGTTTTGCGGTGGTTTGTCAAGTCAGGGATCCCCGGCGCATTTTGTTCCAGAATGAGAGGAGTTCATCTTTCTTTGCAGTTGCGCAAAGTCTGGGCGGGATCCCGGGCAGCGCCTGTTTGAGGGTATTGCTATGCGGGTAGCCATTATTGGGGCCGGATTGGCCGGGTTGGTGACGGCAGTCGATTTGGTCGAGGCAGGACACGAGGTGCAGCTCTACGAGGCGCGGCCTTTTGTCGGCGGCAAGGTGGGATCCTGGCAGGATGCCGATGGCAACCACATCGAGATGGGGCTGCACGTTTTTTTCTGCAACTACAGCAATTTGTTTGCCCTGATGAAAAAGGTGGGGGCCTACGAGAACCTGCTGCCCAAGCAACACACCCACACCTTTGTCAACCGAGGTGGGCAAACGGCCAGTCTGGATTTTCGCTTTCCCCTGGGGGCGCCTTTCAACGGCCTCAAAGCTTTTTTCACCACCGAGCAGCTCTCTTGGGCGGACAAGCTGCGCAACGCCTTGGCGCTGGGCACCAGCCCTTTGATTCGCGGCTTGCTGGACTATGAAGGGGCAATGCGGCAAATTCGCGCCTTGGATCGGATGAGCTTTGCCGAGTGGTTCCGCCAGCATGGGGGATCCGAGGGTAGCCTGAAGCGGATGTGGAACCCGATTGCCTATGCCTTGGGCTTTATCGATACAGAGCAGATTTCTGCCCGCTGCATGCTGACGATCTTTCAGATGTTTGCCAGCAAAACAGAGGCCTCCAAGCTCAATTTCCTCAAGGGATCCCCGGACACCTATCTCACTCAGCCTATCGTCCGCTACATCCAAGCCCGCGGGGGCCAGATCCACACCCGCAGAGGGGTCAGCCGCATTGAAGTGAGCGACTCCTCTCCCTACCCCGTGACCGGCTTGCTCTTGGCCAATGGAGAGCGGGTGGAGGCAGATGTGTATGTGTGTGCAACGGCAGTGGAAGGGGCCAAACGGCTGATCCCGGAAGTATGGCGGCAGTGGCCTCAGTTCGACAACCTCTACAAGCTGGAATCCGTACCGGTGGCCACGGTGCAGTTGCGCTTCGATGGCTGGGTGACGGAGCTGAACCCCCAAGGCCAGGCCAAACGAGCTGGCGAACACCCAGAGGCTCTGGGTATCGACAATCTCCTCTACACCGCCGATGCCGATTTTTCCTGCTTTGCCGATCTGGCCCTCACCAGCCCCGCCGACTACTACAAACCCGGCCAGGGATCCCTGCTACAATGCGTGCTCACGCCGGGGGATCCCTTCATTTCCATGCCCAACGAGCAAATTGCCCAGCACGTGTTGCACCAAGTCCACGAGCTGTTTCCCTCATCCCGGCAACTGAACATGACCTGGTACAGCGTGGTGAAACTGGCCCACTCCCTCTATCGAGAAGCACCGGGCATGGATCCCTATCGCCCACAGCAAAAGACCCCAATACCCAACTTCTTTTTTGCCGGCAGCTACACCGCCCAAGACTACATCGACAGCATGGAAGGGGCCACCCTCTCCGGCCACCTGGCTGCTCAGGCCATTCTGGCTGCCCACAGGGATCCCTGATAGGAGCATGACTCTAGTCAATAATAAGCTCAACTATACTGAAAATAATGTATAATATGTTCAGTACGGA
>NZ_JANSIK010000140.1:0-15214 GCF_047462035.1 Synechococcus sp. R5-15
TGCCAAACCGCCTAAAGCTCAGTAAATTCAGCAAAGTTCAGGGTTTTGGGGGTTAGAGGCATGCTCTTCTTGCGCTCAAGCGAAAGATTGCTGTGATCAATGCTGCTTTTTGCCCGATTGATAAGGGATCCCCAAAAGCTTGTCAGGGGGTGATCTGGAACTCCAGGTTGTAGGTTTGGAGTAAGTTTATGGTTTCGTGATCGGTGATGTTGGTGTCGGCCAGCTCCAAGTTGTAGAAATCGATGAACTCTTCGTGGTCAAAATAGGGGCCGGCATGCCAAGTGCCCATCTCCAGCTTGATAAAGCGATCCCCAGGCACCCGAAAGGCTTGAATCTGATCCACGTGCAGCTCATCGGCAGGCGGTGCAACACCAATAAACCACTCCTTGCCATTCAGGGATCCCAGGCACTGGGTGCAGCGGATGTGGTGGGTGATCTGAGTAAACTTGAGGCCGCGGCGAGGCAAGCGCATGATGTAAAAGCGGGGCTGCCCTTGATTCAAGAACAACTGAGCATCTTGACTGTCGAAGGGTTTGTGATCGGGAGTGGGGCAAATGACCTGTCCGTAGGGGGCAAAGTTTTCCGGTTCAGCGAGATGGGCCTTCAGTTGGCGCAATTGGCTGGTCACCCTGCTCTTCTCCTTTGCGTTTGACGAGCTGTCTTGTGTCTCACTGTTGCCCTACAACGTGAGCACGAGGGCGTGAAGACGCAAACAGCCCAGCGAACCCCATTCTATCGAGACTTGGCCAGGCAGCTTCCCTTCTGGGAAGGGATCCCTGAGCAAGCCCAAGCTGCTCAAGGTCGCAAGTACAATGGGAAAACTTCCCAGCCTCAGCAGAGCAAATGGCGATGCAGCGGGACTTACAAGAGCTGATCATCTCCCCAGCTCAAGTTGAAAGCCTCTCTCAAGTGCCGGTGGCTTGGTTGTATCGGCCTCGGCCCGTTCGTCGTTTTAAAGACCGTCTGCGCCAGTTCTCCGCCTTCTGGGATCTCCTACGCTTGCTGGTGACGCTGGATTTGTTCTTGCGCTTCTTGACCTTCTGGACAGGGGGATCCCTACTTACCCTGGTGGGGCGGATTTGGATCCCTGGCCTACAGGCCACTTGGGGCACTTGGCTGGTGGAATGGGGGATCCTGGCGGCTATTGCCGCCCTGGGCCAAGCCTATTGGATTTTCCGCAGCCGTCGCATGCCGCTGCTGTTGAACTTGCTGGGGGAAGTGGATCGCTACAACCGAATCATCCAGGCCATCCACGTCAACGACCAGTTGGTGGAAGCGGGCAACCCCGAGGTGAAGCTGGCCCAGAGGGCTGAGGTGATCGAAGCCCTGAAACTGACCCGGGCCGATCTCATTCGCGCCTTGAAAACCGAACGGATCTTGCGGCAAAACGAAGACTTGATCGAGCAGCAGAGCGAGTTCTTTGGAGATAACTTGGCAGCGTTGACAGCTCTGCAGGTGAGCGAGCAGGCCAGCGAACAGGGTCGTATCCTAGAGACTGCTTTACAGATTGCTTTGCAGGTGCGCTCCCAAATCCGCCGTTTGCAAGAGCGAGAAGCCAACCACCCCCCAAACAGGGATCCAGACACCATTAGGGAAGATAGGCAGGATACAGACGGCAACTCGGATTGGCAATGAGCCTTTTGGCCCGCTCCCTCAGCTACGCCCAGAACCACAGCGACATGCTGTTTCAAGCTTTCGTCCAACACCTGCAACTGGTGGCGGTGCCTTTGGGAATGGGGCTGCTGTTGGGTTTGCCGCTGGGTTTTTTCAGCTCCCGCTCCCAGATGCTTTCTCTGGTGGTGATCAATGCGTTCAGCAGCCTGCGGGTGATCCCCAGTTTGGCCATTTTGTTTTTGGCCATCCCCTATTTTGGCCTCAGCTTTCGTTCGGCAGTTGTCGCGCTAACCCTCCTGGCTTTGCCCCCCATTCTGATCAGCACGGATGTGGCCTTCCGCAGCCTTGAGCCGGCCCTGCGGGAAGCTGCCCTGAGCATGGGCATGACTCCTGGCCAGGTGTTACGGCACGTGGAGATCCCCTTGGCTTTGCCGGTGATCCTGGCCGGTGTTAAAACGGCTACGATTGAGGTGATTGCCAGTGCTACTCTGGCAGCGTTTATCGGCGCGGGAGGGCTGGGTACTTTTATCACCCTGGGGTTTGCTCTCTATGACAACGCCATCTTGCTGGTGGGGGCGGTTCCAGTGGCCCTTCTGGCTATTGCGGCCGAGATCGGCCTTGGCACTCTGCAGCGGGCTTTGGAACCTCCCCAAGCCTGAGGTTCTGTGAGGGATCCCATGCCGTCTTCCTCTGGTTCTTCTGAAGTGCGATCCCGGTGGCCTTTCCGCTCCATTCCTTTGCGGGTGGCGTTGCTGCTGCCCCTAGTGCTCTCAGTAGCAGGGGGAGTGGGGGGAGTGGCCTATCTCTCCTGGCAGGGCGGGCGACACCTGGCGCTGCGCTTGACGGAGCAACTGAGGCGGGAAGTTACCGACCGCACCGAAGAGCATCTTGCCAGATATTTGCAAATTCCCCTTCAGATCAATGCCCTCAATCAAGGGGCAGTGAGGGGGGGGCTGCTGCCCGATTTGACAACCCCCAGCCCAGCCGATCTAGAGCTTTTGGAAGCTCACTTTGCCCGCCAGTTGCAGCCATTTCCTGAGCTCAGCTATGTCGGCTTTGTCTCGGCTCAAGGGGGGTTTGTGATCGCCCGCCGTCACGCCGATGGGTCGATCTGGACTTACCATACACTCGGCCTCTTGCCGGGATCCGTCCAGGGCTGCCAACGGGATCCAGAGACAGGGGATCCCACAGGGTTCACTCGCCGGTTGGGCTTTGTGGATCTGAGGCAGTTGTTCTGGTTTCCCCAGCTCCTGCAGTCGGAAGGGATCCGCGACACTTGGGTGGTAACCCGATTTTTTGCCGAGTCTTCCACCCAGGATCCAGAGCGGCTGATCGTGACGTCCCTGTCTCTGACCGACTCGGGGGGGCGGGTTTACGGCAGCTTAGTGGCTTCCCTGTCCATTGCGCAGCTTCAAGCCTTCCTGGAGCGGCTAGAAGGCCGTTCTCCTGCAGAGGTGAGTTTTCTGCTGGACGAGGAAGGACAGGTGGTGGCCAGTACGGCGGGGCCTGCTCCCCATCCGCTGCTGGTGGCTGTGCAAGAGCAGGTGGGCTCCTGGGAGACGGCCTCTTCTCAAAATCCGCTGCGCCTCAAGGTCGGAGGGATCCCCTACTGGGCGGAGGTGAAGTCCGTTCAGAGTGAAGGGAGGCTAGGTTTTTATTTCGTGTACGGGATCCCAGAGGCAACCCTTCTGGCCGAAGTCCATCGGGGCGCCCAACAGGCTGCGCTGCTGGGGGGTGGGCTATTGCTGAGCATGCTGGGGACAGGGATCCTCCTCGGCGAAGCTCTCTCCCGTCCCCTGCGCCGCCTCACCCAAATCGCCGAGCAATTTATCCAAAGCGGCTTCCAGCCCTGGCCCCCTTTGGATCCCGGCCCCATCCAGGAGGTGCAGACGCTAACCAAAGCCTGGCAGCAGGCGGCAGCAGCTCAGCAGGCCCTGCTGGATCGTCTCTGGCAGCAGCAGCAAGAATACCGCGCCGTGGTGGAGCAGCAGACAGAGCTCATTTGCCGCTTTCGGCCCGATACCTGCATCACCTTCGTCAATCCTGCCTACTTGCGCTTCTTCGGTCGGCGGGCAGAGGAGGTGGTGGGCCAACCTTGGCGGGATCGGCTGCCGGAAGAAGAGCAGGCTCAGGCTAAGGTGTTGCAAGCTTTTGCTGCTCTCACGCCTGAGCATCCTTTCTACTGCAGCGAGCGGGAGTATCCCGGAGAAAACGGCCAGTCCCGCTGGATTAGCTGGGTGGATCAGGGCATTTTCGACAGCCAAGGCCGCTTGGTGGAGATCCTGTCGGTGGGGCGGGAGATCACCGAGCAAAAGCGGGCAGAACAACAGTTGCAAGCCCTCAACCGGGAGCTGGAAGCCCAGGTGGAGCTGCGCACGGCCAAGCTGCAGCAAGCCTTGCATTTTGAGGGGGTGCTGCGCGCCATCAGCAGCCGGATGGTGGTCAGCCTAAACGAGGGGGAAATCCTGGAAGAAGTGGTCAGAGCCCTTGCCGAAGCGCTAAGCCTGACCTGCTGCCAAATCCTGCTGCTCAAGGACTCCGTCCGAGTAGCGCGAACAGAAGATGGGTCAACCTGGATCCCCGGCTACTGCTACTCCCCCCTTCTCTCTTCTGATGCAGCTCAGGGCGACAGGGCGGATCCCTTGCATGGCCGAGACTACGCCAGCGACCCGGAGTTCTTGCGCCTGCTGCAGTCCCATTCTTCCTCGCAGCAGAAATGGGAAATCCACTGCTGTTGTCGGAAGGAAGGACGCTGGGTGCGGCTGCTGGTCTGCACCCTTTGGGACAAAGAGAAGCGGCTGGGAGCTTTGCTGTTGGAGCGGCTGCCGGAGCAAGAGTTTTCCGAAGACGAGATTCAACTGGCCTATCAGGTGGCCAACCTATGTGCCCTGGCCATCCGCCAAGCCCGTTTGTACCAAGCAGCCCAAGCGCAGGTGAAGGAATTGGAGCGGCTGAATCTGCTGAAGGATGATTTCCTCAGCACCGTCTCGCACGAGCTGCGCACCCCCATGACCAATGTGCGCATGGCCTTGCAAATGCTGCAAATGACCCGCGATAACCCCGAGAAACAGCGGCACTACTTCACCATTGCCCTGAAAGAGTGCAACCGGCAAATCGAGCTCATTAACGACCTGCTGGATATGCGACGGCTGGGAGCCGGGACGTATCTGCTGCAACCAGAGAATATTTTTCTGCCGCGGTATTTACAAGATTTGCTGGACGGGGCTCAGCCTTTGGCCCAAGCCAAACATCAACACCTGCAACTGCACCTGGAGGCAGGGATCCCCTCGCTTTGGGCCGACCCCACCTGCTTGGGGCGCATTCTGCGCGAGCTGCTGCACAACGCCATCAAGTACACGGCCCCCGAGGGATCCATCCACCTGCGGGTTGTCTCAGAAGGAGAGGGGATCCTCTTCGTCTGCAGCAACAGCAGCGAGATCCCAGAGCCAGAGCTGCCCCGCATCTTTGAAAAGTTTTACCGGATCCCGCAATCGGATCGCTGGAAGCACGGCGGCACCGGCCTGGGGCTGGCTTTGGTGAAGCAACTGGTGGAGCATATGGGGGGGAATATCTCCGTCAACAGCTCGGATGGATGGACGCATTTCCAAGTTTGGTTGCCCCAAGGTGAGGATCCTGCTCCGCCATTGCCCGCAATGTCGGATCCCCAAGAGAGAGAGGCTGGGTGACCCCTATCCCGGCAAGACTTGTTGCTGCCAGAGGGCCTCCAGTTGCACCGTGTATTCGGAGTTCACGATGGGCACTGCCCCAGCAATGGCCTCTTGAATGGGGATCCCGGCGGCAGCCTCCAGCTGGGCAAAAGCTGTTTGGTAGTCGGCAGACAACCGGCTGACATCAATGAGCGGCAGATCCCCCCAGACCTCCGGCTTGAACTTTTCCAGCTGCCCCTCCGGGCTGGCCAAAACCTCCGCCAAGACCATCGCCCCCCAAGGATTGGCCGCATTAATGGGAATGGCTGTAAACGAGGGATCGATCAAGCTGGTGCCCGGGATCCCATAGGGGGTGGTGCTGGGGGGAAATTGGCCGTTGCCCTTGCGTAAGATCACCTGATCGATAAAGGTGGGGATGAGCCACACTTCGCCGTTGGCAAAAAGCTCCGCCAGGCGGGCAAAGGTGGGCGGGTAGGTTTGGCCCTGTCTCCACAGGAAGGGATCCAGCTTTCTCAGGTATTCCACCAGGGCAGGGGATTGTCGCGCCCAGAGATCGGCATCGAAGTCCGGCCCGCTGTACTGAGCATAGCCCCCGGTCACACCATAGAAGGCGCTCAACAAAAAGCGGCTGCCATGAAAATCCGGCGGGGCCACGTAGGTAAATCGCCCTGGATTGGCCTCTGCCCAAGCCAACAGTTCGGCGTAGCTCTGGGGGGGATTGGGCACCCGTTCGGCATCATAGGCCATTAAAAAGTAGTTGCCGGTGTAGGGTGCAGAATAGCCCTCGGTGGGCAGGCCAAAATCCGTTGCAATATCGGCGGGATCGTAGAAGGGCAAGCTGGGCAATTTCTCAGCAAAGGGGCCGAAGAGCAAATTCCCCTGCTTGAGGGTGCGGAAGTTGTTGCCATTGATCCAGATGAGATCGATGCTGCCGCCGCTGCGCAGCCCGGCCTGTACCTCCCCAATCACCTTGTTGACTGCTTCAACGGTATCCGTGAGCGGGATCCGGTTCAAGCGAATGCCATAACGCTCCTGCAACTGGCTTTTCACCCAGCCATCCACGAAGCCATTGATGGCCTCGCTGCCGCTCCACATGGCCCAGTTGACAGAGCTGCCCCGCGCCCGCTCCAGAATGTCTGCCCAGCTCAGGGATCCCAGATCCACCGAACTCTGTGAGGTATTCTGGGCAAACGGAGAGCCTTGACTCAACGCCCAAGCTCCCAGGGATCCCAGGCCGGCCAACACCTGCCGTCGCTTCCAGAAAACGCTTTTGGGTTGCATAGCCTTGCCACCATCCCCATCCAACTTTCAGGTTCCAGATTCAACTTAAACTCTCCCCTCCTCCTTTGGGAAAAGGGCCGGGGGTGAGGGATCCCCGCCAATCTCCACAGGCCACAGAGCCTCTGGCGGCAAATGGATCCACACTGCCTGCCCCGGCGCAAACACTTGGTGGGGAGCCACCCAAGCCTGCAGACTGCCCCAAGGGGCTTGCAAGGTCAGCCGTCGCTGGGTGCCTGCAAAGCGTTCCGCCATCACTTGAGCGGAGAAAACATTGTCGGCCAAGCCGGGCGGATGGGGAAACACCTGCACCTGTTCCGGGCGCACCGTCAGCCGCACCTGACCTTGGAGTGGTGCGGCGCTTTTCAAGCGGATCCCGTTGTTGAGGCGAAGTTGGTGACCCTCCGCCTGCGCATCGAAAAAATTGACCCCGCCAAAAAAGCGGGCAATGCGCTCGGAGCGCGGCTGCTGATAGAACTCCACAGGGGATCCCACCTGGTGTAGCTGCCCCTCAAACATCAGGCCGATGCGTTGGGCCATGGCTGTGGCTTCTGCTTGATCGTGGGTAACCAGCACCGTCGTCACCCCTGTTTCCGCCTGCAGCTCCAGGATGAGAGCCTGCATCTCTTGGCGCAGGTTGGCATCCAGGGCCGATAAAGGTTCATCCAACAGCAGCACCTTGGGCCGAATCACCAAAGCCCGCGCCAGGGCCACCCGCTGCGCTTGTCCGCCAGAAAGCTGGCTAGGCCGACGCTGAGCCAATCCGGGCAATTGCACCCGCTCCAACATGCGCCAGGCGGCAGCCTCCCGCTCTGCCCGGGGAATGCCCCGCATTTTCAGGCCAAAAGCGACATTCTCCCCCACGCTCAGGTGGGGAAACAGGCGGCTGTGTTGGGACAGCAAAGTCACGCCGCGCCGTTCCGGCGGCAGAGGGTTGAGGGGGATCCCGTCCAGCCAGATTTCCCCCGGATAGGGCAAGGGATCCGGCTCCAGCAGGCCGGCGATGAGATTGAGGGTGGTGGACTTGCCGCAGCCCGACGGCCCCAGCAAGGCAAAGATCTCCCCTGCTTCCACGCTCAAAGACAAATCCCTGAGGACAGGGATCCCTCGCTTGTGGAAGCGCTTGCTGAGGTGGCGGAGAACAAGGTGGCCCATGCTTGAGTTACCGGTCAACCTCCCAAGGAGCTCTCAAGCTCTCCCAAATTAGAACACCCAAATTAGAACAGAAAATACCGCTGCGCCATGGGCAGCACCTCTGCCGGCTCGCAGGTGAGCAGCTCTCCATCGGCCCGCACTTCATAGGTCTCTGGGTTCACCTCAATGTGGGGAGTGGCGGTATTGAGTTTCAAATCCGCTTTGCCGATCTCGCGGCAATTTTTCACCGCTACGGCCCGGCGCTGAATCCCCAGTTTTTCCGGGATCCCCAAGTCTAGAGCAGCCTGGGAGACAAAGAGCAGGCTGGTCTCGGTCAGGGCGCGGCCAAAGCTGCCGAACATGGGGCGAGGGTACACCGGCTGCGGGGTCGGAATGGAAGCATTGGGATCCCCCATTTGGGCGTAGGCAATCAGGCCCCCCTTCAGGACGATTTCCGGCTTAACCCCAAAAAAGGCCGGCTTCCACAGACACAGATCCGCCAGTTTTCCCACCTCCACCGACCCGATGACGTGGCTGAGTCCTTGGGCGATGGCGGGGCAGATGGTGTACTTAGCCACGTAACGCTTGGCCCGGAAGTTGTCGTTGCGGCTGCTGTCTTGCGGCAAAGGCCCCCGCTGCACCTTCATCTTGTGAGCTGTCTGCCAAGTGCGGATGATCACCTCCCCCACCCGGCCCATGGCCTGCGAGTCGGAAGAGATGATGCTGAACACCCCCATGTCATGCAAGATGTCCTCGGCGGCGATGGTTTGGGGGCGAATGCGGCTTTCGGCAAAAGCAATATCCTCCGGCACATTCTTGCTCAGGTGGTGACACACCATCAGCATGTCCAGATGCTCTTCGATGGTGTTGCGGGTAAAGGGGCGGGTGGGATTGGTGGAGCTGGGCAGCACGTTGGGCTCGGAGGCAATGCGGATGATGTCGGGGGCATGCCCACCCCCGGCCCCTTCGGTGTGGAAGGTGTGAATGGTGCGGCCATTGATGGCGGCGATGGTATCTTCCACAAAAGCCGATTCATTTAAAGTATCGGTGTGGATGAGGGTTTGGATGTCGTACTCATCCGAGACTTGCAAACAGCTGTCGATCACCGCCGGCGTGGATCCCCAATCTTCATGGATCTTGAGGCCGCAGGCCCCCGCTTCCACCTGTTCCCGCAAAGCTGCGGGAAAAGCCGCGTTTCCCTTGCCAAAGAAGCCCAAATTGACGGGGAACCCCTCCGCCGCCTGCAACATCTTGCCCAAGTTCCAAGCTCCAGGGGTGCAGGTGGTGGCGTTGCTGCCTGTGGCCGGCCCAGTTCCGCCCCCCAAAAGGGTGGTCACTCCCGAGGCGATGGCAAACTCGCACAGCTGCGGACAGATGAAATGCACATGGGCATCGATCCCGCCCGCTGTCAGGATCAGGTTTTCCCCGGCAATCACCTCAGTGCTGGGGCCAACCACCATGCCCGGCGTCACCCCCGCTTGGATGTTGGGGTTGCCGGCCTTGCCGATGCCGACAATGTAGCCATCGCGAATGCCCACATCCGCCTTGACAATGCCCCACCAGTCCAGGATCAGGGCGTTGGTGATCACCAGATCCAAGGCCCCGTTGGCGCGGGTGGCCGTCGGCGATTGCCCCATGCCATCGCGGATGGTTTTGCCGCCCCCAAACTTAATCTCCTCGCCGTAGGTGGTGAAATCCTCCTCCACCTCGATGATCAGTTCGGTATCCGCCAGGCGCACCCGATCCCCTACGGTGGGGCCGTAGTTGCTGACGTATTGGCGACGGGGAATCTCTAGGGTCATAGGGTGGTATCTGCAAAAGGGCTGCCAGGGTTTTACCACACATCCCCACCCAGGGGATCCCTTGCTGCTTGTTGTCTGGTTTCAACCCTTCATTAGAACCCATTGGGTCGACTGAAAATTCGTTACATATATTTACATCTATGATCGAAAAAACAATTGCCAATCGACTCCAGCCTCGATGGGACAAGGGATCCCTCGTTTAATTATTGTGAAGCAACTGAGGGCTCACAAACCCTGACCTATAATGCCAGGTAAGTCCTGCCCTGGGGGAATCTTCTGCCAAGGGGTAGGGATGCTTCGTTCCTTGTCGCAAGAGAGGAGTTCTTGATGACAACTACGCCAAAGGAGCGAGAGCCGAAGGTCAAGGTGTCGGTTGACGTGGATCCGGTTCCCACCTCATTTGAGAAATGGGCCAAGCCGGGGCACTTCGACCGCAGCCTATCCCGTGGCCCCAAGACCACGACCTGGATCTGGAACCTCCATGCTCTTGCTCATGACTTCGACAGTCACACCAGCGACTTAGAAGACGTCTCTCGTAAGATCTTTTCCGCTCACTTCGGCCACTTGGCAGTGGTTTTCGTCTGGCTGAGCGGCATGTACTACCACGGAGCTCAGTTCTCCAACTATTCTGCTTGGCTGGCGGATCCGATCAACGTCAAGCCCAGCGCCCAAGTGGTCTGGCCCATCTTCGGCCAAGAGATCCTGAATGGGGATGTGGGCGGCGGCTTCGAAGGGATCCGCATTACTTCTGGTCTATTTCACCTCTGGCGAGCTGCCGGCATCACCAATGAGTTTCAACTCCTCTGCACCGCCATCGGTGGCTTGGTGATGGCCGGGTTGTGCCTGTTTGCCGGCTGGTTCCACTACCACAAGCGGGCTCCCAAGCTGGAGTGGTTCCAAAATGTGGAATCGATGCTCAACCACCACCTAGCGGGCCTGCTGGGGCTGGGTTCTTTGGCCTGGGCTGGCCACCAAATCCACGTGGCCATTCCCATCAACAAGATGTTGGATGCGGGCGTGCCGGCTGACCAGGTGCCTTTGCCCCACGAGTTCATCCTCAAGCCCGCCTTGATGAAGGAGATGTTCCCCAGCGTGGATTGGGGCATCTTCAGCGGGGTGGTGCCCTTCTTTACCTTGGATTGGGGCAAATACGCGGAGTTCCTCACCTTCAAGGGTGGCCTGGATCCGCAAACGGGCGCCCTCTGGCTAACCGATCAAGCCCACCACCACTTGGCCATTGCCGTGCTCTTTATCGTGGCCGGCCACATGTACCGCACCAACTGGGGCATCGGCCACTCCATTAAAGAGATCCTGGAAGCCCACAAAGGCCCCTTCACCGGCGAAGGCCACAAGGGCCTCTACGAAGTGCTCACCACCTCTTGGCATGCCCAGCTGGCCATCAACCTGGCCATGGTGGGATCCCTGAGCATCATCGTGGCCCAGCACATGTACGCCATGAACCCCTACCCCTACATGGGCATTGACTACGCCACCCAGATCTCCCTGTTTACCCACCACATGTGGATAGGCGGCTTCTTCGTGGTGGGGGGTGCTGCCCACGGGGCCATTTACATGGTGCGGGACTACGACCCGGCGGTGAACCGCAACAACGTGTTGGATCGGGTATTGCGCCACCGCGACGCCATCATCAGCCACCTCAACTGGGTGTGTCTGTTCTTGGGCTTCCACGCCTTTGGCTTCTACGTCCACAACGACACGATGCAAGCCCTGGGCCGTCCGCAGGACATGTTCTCGGACACCGGCATCCAACTGCAGCCCATCTTTGCCCAGTGGATCCAGTCGCTGCACACTTCGGCCATTGCCAGCACCGCTCCCTATGTGGGCGCCTCGGTTAGCCCCATCTTTGGTGGCGACGTGGTGGCTGTGGGTGGCAAGGTGTCCATGATGCCCATGGTGCTGGGCACGGCGGACTTCATGGTGCACCACATCCACGCCATGACCATCCACATTACGGTGCTGATCCTGCTCAAGGGGGTGTTGTTTGCCCGCTCTTCCCGGTTGATCCCGGACAAAGGCAAATTGGGCTTCCGCTTCCCCTGCGATGGCCCGGGCCGCGGCGGCACCTGCCAGGTCTCCGGCTGGGATCACGTGTTCCTGGGGCTGTTCTGGATGTACAACTGCATCTCCATCGTGATCTTCCACTTCAGCTGGAAGATGCAGAGCGACATCTGGGGCACCGTCAACGCCGATGGCACGATTGAGCACATCACCGGCGGCAACTTTGCCACCAGCGCCATTAACATCAACGGCTGGTTGCGGGACTTCCTGTGGGCGCAATCGGTGCAGGTGATCAACTCCTACGGCTCGGCTCTGTCGGCTTATGGGCTGCTCTTCTTGGGCGCTCACTTTGTCTGGGCCTTCAGCCTGATGTTCCTGTTCAGCGGTCGCGGCTACTGGCAGGAGCTGATTGAGTCCATCGTTTGGGCCCACAACAAGCTAAAAGTCGCTCCGGCCATTCAACCCCGCGCTCTGAGCATCATTCAGGGTCGGGCGGTCGGTGTGGCCCACTACCTGTTGGGAGGGATCGTCACCACCTGGGCGTTCTTCCTGGCACGGTTCGGCGCACTCGGCTAAGGCAAGGAGGAAGAGAGAATCATGACAACTGCAACTCGTTTTCCCCAATTCAGCCAAGACCTGGCCAGCGATCCCACCACGCGTCGGCTGTGGTATGGCATTGCCACCGCCCACGACTTCGAGACCCACGATGGCATGACGGAGGAGCGGCTTTACCAAAAGCTGTTCGCCACCCACTTTGGCCATCTGGCAATCATCTTCCTGTGGGCCTCCGGCAACGTCTTCCACATTGCCTGGCAAGGCAACTATGAGCAATGGGTAGCCAACCCCACGGGTGTCACCCCCATCGCCCACGCCATCTGGGATCCCCACTTTGGCAAGGCAGCGGTGGAAGCCTTTACCCAACCGGGGGGCGGCGGCCCCGTCAACGCGGCCTACTCTGGCCTGTACTACTGGTTCAACACCATTGGCCTGCGCACCAACGGCGATCTCTACGCCGGTGCCATTGGCCTGTTGTTGTTGGCGGCGGTGTTTCTGTTTGCCGGCTGGCTGCACCTGCAGCCCCGCTTCCGGCCTAGCCTGAGCTGGTTCAAGAACGCTGAAGCCCGTCTCAACCACCACCTGGCCGGCTTGTTTGGGGTCAGTTCCCTGGCTTGGACTGGTCACCTGGTACACGTCGCCATCCCCGAGTCCCGCGGGCAGCACGTAGGCTGGGACAACTTCCTTACCACTCTGCCCCACCCGGCAGGTCTGAAGCCCTTCTTTACCCTCAACTGGGGGGTGTATGCCCAGAACCCGGACACGGCCAACCATGTCTGGGGCACGGCAGAAGGGGCGGGCACGGCCATCCTCACCTTCTTGGGTGGCTTTAACCCCAACACCCAGTCCCTGTGGCTGACGGACATGGCCCACCACCACCTGGCCATCGCGGTGATCTTCATCGTGGCCGGCCACATGTACCGCACCAACTGGGGCATTGGCCACAGCATCCGGGAGATCCTTGGCGCCCACAACCCCCCCAAGGGCACTCCCTTCGGAGGCCTGCTGGGAGAAGGCCACAAAGGTCTCTACGACACGGTCAACAACTCCCTGCACTTCCAGTTGGCTCTGGCCTTGGCCTGTCTGGGGGTGGTGACCTCGCTGGTGGCGCAGCACATGTACGCCCTTAACCCCTACGTGTTCATGTCCATGGATCACACCACGGAGGCGGCTCTCTACACCCATCACCAGTACATTGCTGGCTTCTTGATGGTGGGGGCGTTTGCCCACGGGGCCATCTTCCTGGTGCGGGACTACGATCCTGAGGCCAACAAGAACAACGTGCTGGCGCGGGTGCTGGATCACAAGGAAGCGATCATCTCCCACCTCAGCTGGGTATCGCTGTTCCTGGGCTTCCACACCCTGGGGCTGTACGTCCACAACGATGTCATGCAAGCCTTCGGCACGCCCGAGAAGCAGATCTTGATCGAGCCGGTGTTCGCCCAGTTCATCCAGGCCTCTCACGGCAAGATGATCTACGGCATGGATGTGTTGTTGTCCAACCCCGACAGCCTTGCTTCTACCGCTTGGCCCAACTACGGCAACGTGTGGCTGCCGGGCTGGCTGCAGGCCATCAACGATCCCAATGGATCCCTGTTCCTGCCCATTGGCCCGGGTGACTTCCTGGTGCACCACGCCATTGCCCTGGGCCTGCACACCACCACCTTGATCCTGGTGAAAGGTGCGTTGGATGCTCGCGGCTCTAAGCTGATGCCGGATAAAAAAGACTTCGGCTACAGCTTCCCCTGCGACGGCCCGGGTCGAGGCGGCACCTGCGACATCTCCGCCTGGGATGCCTTCTACCTGGCCATGTTCTGGATGCTGAACACCATCGGCTGGGTTACCTTCTACTGGCACTGGAAGCAGCTTGGGGTTTGGAGCGGCAACACTGCCCAGTTCAACGAGAACTCCACCTACCTGATGGGCTGGCTGCGGGATTACCTCTGGGCCAACTCCGCCCAGTTGATCAACGGCTACAACCCCTACGGGATGAATAACCTGGCGGTTTGGGCCTGGATGTTCCTGTTCGGCCACCTGGTGTGGGCAACCGGGTTCATGTTCTTGATCTCCTGGCGCGGCTACTGGCAAGAGCTGATCGAGACCTTGGTGTGGGCGCATGAGCGCACTCCCTTGGCCAAGCTGATCCGCTGGAAAGACAAGCCGGTGGCCATGTCGATTGTCCAAGGTCGTCTGGTGGGTCTGGCTCACTTCACGGTGGGTTACGTGTTGACCTACGCGGCCTTTGTTATCGCCTCGACAGCCTCTCAGTCGGGGTAGCAAGCCCATAACCTGCTGAATAGGGATCCCTCGGCTTGTCCGGGGATCCCTTTTTTGTGAGTTGGTAGAGTGGTGATATGAAGTTTAGGGTCTGATGAGTTTGGTCGATGACTCTAGCCGCCCGATTGGATCCCTATATCAGGCGATATACCTTTGAGGAGTTTCATCGACTGATTGAGTCTGGACAGATTGAAGAGCCCAATCAGTTGGAGCTGATTGACGGGCTCCTGGTTCAAAAGATGACGAAAGGGGAGAGGCACGCCGCCTACTGTAGCCGCCTGTACCGACTGTTGGTGGGCCTTGTGCAGGAGCAAGCTATTGTGCGCACCCAGGATCCGGTGCAACTGCCCCCCAATCACGAGCCGGAGCCCGACTTTGCCATTGTGCGCTTTCAGCAGGATGAGTACCGCTCTCGGCATCCTCAGCCCGAAGACATCTATCTCATCATCGAAGTGGCTGATTCTTCCCTTACCTATGATCGGGAAGTCAAACTCGGACTCTACGCCAAAGCCGGGATCCCCAACTACTGGATCTTGAACTTGCAAGAGAACTGCCTAGAGACGTACAGCTTGCCAACAGGGTCGGGAGTTTACCAGAAAAGAGAGGCTTACACCCCCAAAGAAAAAGTTGGGATCCCTGGGATCCGGGCTGGAGAGTTGAGTCTGGATCAGGTTTTTTCCATCGGTTAAGGCAGGGATCCCTTGCCGGCAGATCGAATCTTGGCTGGCAGGAGCATGACTCTAGTCAATGATACGCTGGACTATACTGAAAATAATGTACAGTATGTTCAGTATGGTTGCTTGGTATGGCTAGGTATGTAAAACCGAGAGAAGCGGCGGATTATTTTGGGGTGTGTCTCCACACTTT
>NZ_JANSIK010000141.1:0-23561 GCF_047462035.1 Synechococcus sp. R5-15
AGGGCGTCGGCTACGGTCGGCGCTATCCTTCCCCGCCCTGAAGGACGGGGCTTGCCGCGCCTTTTGGTCAGTCGGTGTTTTCGTTGCTCACAAAGGCCGACCCATTGGCCTGGGGTTCGGGCGATTCCAGCGCGTATTTGAGCGCATGCCAGGCCAGGTTGGCGCATTTGATGCGCACTGGAAATTGGGCTACCCCTTTCATGGCGTTCAAAGCCCGTTGCTCCCGCGGGAACTCTTCGCCACCGCGCATCATGGCTTGGAAGCGCTCCACCAACTGCAGAGCTTCGGGGATGGTGCGCCCCCGCACCGCATCCGCCATGAGATCGGCAGAAGCCAGGGCAATGGCACAGCCTGCCCCCTCGAATTTGATATCGACAATCCGCTCCTGGCTGGGATCCAGTTGCAAGGTGAGGTCGATGGTGTCGCCACAGGAGGGGTTGTGGCCACGTTGGTGGCGGTGGACGGGATCCACTCTGCCGAAGTTGTGGGGCTTTTTGTACCGCTCCAGAATGACTTGCTGATAGAGTCCGCGCAGGTTATCTAGAGGCATTGTTGCTCCTGGTTGGTCGCTGCTCTGGCCGGTCGGCAAAAGTCGATCCGCTCATAGCCCATTGCCGCCGGGAATAGCCATAGTTCTCAGATATTCAGGATTTGGGAAGCGAGCCCGACCTGGCCCATCTGGTTTTGATCTTAACCCCGTTCTTGGTAGAGCTTGAGTCAGTAGAAAAACTCCTGCCAGCGCAGGGGCTTAAGTTTGCGCATGTACAGCCAATCAAAAAAGTTCTTCAGCACCGTGGCTGAATAGCCGCGCCAGACCAGCCTGCCTTTCTCGGCAACGGCAACGCGGTTCCCCACCGTTACACAAACAAAAACCGTGGCCTGCGGTCGGTAGGGGATCAGAGGTTGGCCGCGGATGAGCCGCAGCAGGTTTTGGGCTGCAATTGGCCCCTGGCGCACCGCGTACACGCCGATCTTGGGCAAGAGGCGGGATCCCCAAACAAAGTCAGCGCAGTCCCCCACCGCCAAGATGTGCTCTGAGCCTTGCACCCGCAGGTATTTGTCCACGAGCAGGGATCCCGTCGGCCCTGTCGGCAAGCCGCAGGTGCTCAACCAGGCCGGCGCCTGGAAGCCACCTGCCCACAGGCGAGTCTGAGCCATCAACTCGGTGCCATCCGAGAGCCACACGTGCTCCGGCCCAAAGGCTTTCACCTGACATCCGGCCCAGATTTCCACCCCCAGACGGCGGATTTCCCTTTCCACCGCCCGGCGGAAGGGTTCCGAGAAGCCCTCGACCAGATGGGCCTGGCGATGGATCAAGATCAGCCGGGCTTGAGCCAAGGGGATCCCTGTTTTTGCGCTCATCTGCCGACAAAGATCGTAGAGTTCCCCCATCAGCTCTGTGCCGGTACAGCCTCCCCCTGCCACCACAAAGGTCAACAGACCCGGCGTCCGATCCCCCTGGGCTGCCCGTTGCCAGCACTGCCGGATCCAGGTTTGGGCGGCCACCAATTGTTCTGCCGGTCGAATGGTGAAGGCATGTTGGATCCCATCAATGGTGCGCAACTCCTGGCCCACATTCACCAACAGATAGTCGTAGGCCAGAGTTTGGATCCCGGCTTCACTCTCCAGGGTCAGGGTTCGAGCTTCGGGTTGGATGTGGGTGACTCGCCCCGGCAAAAACTGGGCGCCGTTGGCTTGAATATGCTCCAGCAAAGGGATCCGCACCAGCTCCAGAGAAAACCGACCACTCAGCAGCCGCGTGGACATGCCTGAATTAACACTGTAGGGATAGGGGTTGATGGCGATCACCCGTGCCTGCCCTTTGAGCGCCCGCAAGGCGTCGATGGCTCCATAGCCACATCCGGCCAAGATCACAGTGGGCAGGGATCCCCTCATGGCTGGAGCGGGAACCGCTGGGGATCCCCGGCTGCCCATTCCAGGATGGAACCGGAATAGCTTTTGGCCTGCCGGCCCAAATGGGTTAAAACCACCGTGACCCAAGCGGAGCGAACCCCAGCTGTGCAGTAGGCAATGATCTCGGCTTCCGGAGGGATCCCGGCTTTTTGCAGGCGGGCGTGAATTTCATCGGGCGGCAATAGGGATCCCGCCGCATCCATCAGCTCCTTGTAGCAGAGATGCACAGCGCCGGGGATGTGTCCACCGCGCGCCTCACCATAGGGGGTGGCTCCCTTGTATTCTTGGGCTTCGCGACTGTCGAGGATGGCCACACGGTCGGAGCCAAGGCTGGCCCGCAGAGTGTCCCGGTCGATCTCCCACCGGTCGGTTCG
Source organism: Synechococcus sp. R5-15 (assembly GCF_047462035.1). Taxonomy (NCBI): domain Bacteria; kingdom Bacillati; phylum Cyanobacteriota; class Cyanophyceae; order Synechococcales; family Synechococcaceae; genus Synechococcus; species Synechococcus sp. R5-15. The sequence continues at coordinate 2,289 of NZ_JANSIK010000141.1, forward strand.
CCGCACTACAAAGTCGCCCCGTTGCAGTTTGTCGGCGCTTTGTCGGGCTGTGGTCGGCACTCCCTCCTTCACCAGGGCCGGATAGCCCCCGTCCACCATGACCGCCTGGGGATGACCCAAGCTGCGCAACATCCAAACGATCCAGCCATCTTCTCCCCAACCCCGCAGCGGATCGGCCACCACCACCACCGGACGCCCCTGAAACACGCCAAGGCCCTGCAGCTTTTCGGTGAGAAGGGCATCATCTGCCAACAGCTTGCCGCTGTTGGCAGCCTCTGGCTGAGTAAACTCCGTCCAGTTCACCGGAATTGAACCCTTCAGGATCCCGTCGGCTTGCAATTCCGCACTGCGTGCATCCAGAAGCGTTGCCCCTTGTTGGATGAGCTGGATGGCGGTTGCAGGGCTGACCACCCAACCTGGCGTTGGTGTCATGGGTTGAGAGAACCTTAACTGGAAGATCCTATCCCACCTTACGGGACGAGTAGGCCGGTATGGGCCTCTTCCATCTGTTTGGAGAGAAGCCGTTGCAGGCTCACTCTGGCTTCGGAGAAGTTGGGAGCGATTTCCAAAGCCGAGCGAAAGTGTTCAATGGCCTGCTCCAGCTTGCCTTGGCGGGCAAGGATGGATCCCAGACGATAGTGAGCTGCTCCATAGCTGCCATTGCTGCGAATGGCCCGTCGATAGCTGGCCTCCGCCGAGGTTAGATCCCCCTTGATGCGCGCCACTTCGCCCAGGCCAAAGTGAGCTTCCGGCAACTCTGAATCTCCTTGGAGGGCCTGTTCAAACTGCTGCATAGCCTGCTGCAACTGTTGGGGCTGGATGAACTTGCGCCCAGAGGCATCCCGTTGTTTGGGCCCCAAGTAGGCTAGGCCAGTGGCGGCCATCGCTGCGTGCAGATCGGGGGCCAGCTCCAAAGCCCGCCGGTAGTTCTTCACAGCTTCGCTGTATTGCTCTTGGCTTGCCAACACCAGGCCCAAGCCGTAGTAGGCGCGAGCCTGCTGTCTTTTGAACTGGCCATTGAAGATCACCTGGCTGAACTCCTGGCTGGCTTGAGCCAGATGACCTGCATGCACCATTGCCAAACCCAGATCCACCCGCACACCGGCTGCCAACTCAGGACTGAGATCCAGGCTGAGGGCAGTTCGGAAGGCTGCTATTGCCGCTTTTAACTGACCTTTGCGCATCAGCGCTTGTCCCATCACGGCGTGGGCCAGGCCCAGGCGATCATTCAACTCCAAAGCAGCCCAACAGGAATCGATGGCCTCGTCCCATTGCCCCAGCTTGAGGCGAATTTGAGCAACGCAAAGATGGGCCTCGCTGAAGTGGGGATCCAGCCCCAGGGCCTTTTGTTGCTGAGCTAACGCTTCTGCCCAGTTGCCCTTCTCTGCCCAGGCTTGGCCGAGCAGGCTGAAGATCTCGGCTTGAGCGGATCCCTGGGTGAGGGGGAATGCTTCGGGTAAGTGGGCCAGAACTTCATCCGGCTGATGCTGGGCCAGCCACTGCCGTGCTAGAGCCTTCAGGGTTTCCACCAGGTGGGTGTTGATGCCGCTCCAGTTCGGGTTCAGGTGTTTGGCCTGTTGGTAGTGGCTCAATGCCTCCTGCAGTCGGTTGGTTTTTGCCAACAGATGGGCCAGCTCAACGTGGGCCTCTACGTGATCTGGCTGTTGCCGCACAGCCTCCTGAAACCGCTCCACTGCCTCAGGAATTGGATTGGCCTGTAAAAAGGACAGCCCTTCTGTAAAGGGATCCTGGGATCCCTCCCGCTCAAAGGTGTTGATGGCACGCCGGCCTTGCCAACCCAGCCAGCCCCCCCCTGCAGCCAAGATCAACAGCGGGATCCCCAGCCCCAGCGATCTGGCTCGGGCAGGAACATCGGCTTGCCCAAAAGAGCGCACCACCAACCCAGCCCCCAGCAGGAGAGACAAAGCCAGAGCTCCCCCCAAGAAGGGCCTTAGAGCAGGCCTGTGCAACCATTGATCAAGTGTCGGAAAGTTGGCCAGAACGTCGATAGGAGAACTGGGGCGAGCAGTTGTAGGCAGAGGGGTCGGGATCCCGTCTTGGGAAGGGGCATGGCCAACCGAGGCCTGGCTTGGAGCCGCTTCTGGCCAGCGCTCTTTCTGAATTTTGGGAACCGGTGCCCCCAGAGTTTTAACTTTGCGAAAATCGGAGTTGTGGTCGGGATCCACAACAGGTTTTTGGGCCTCCAGCACCTTGATCTCAGAAATCTTGGTGCCCGGTAATACAATCTGCGTGGCATCGGCACTGCTTTCCCCAGAGGACAAGTAGAAGACTTTTTTCCACTGCGGCTGTGTTTCCCCCTGAAGCCGACCGTACACCACCAGTTGGCTAACTCCCTGCACAGGCAAGCCCCCCAATTGGCTGGCAACTCGATGCAACACCATAGAGCGGCTAAACATCCCCTGCCGTGGGAGATCCACCATGAGGTAAAGGACATCTTGCTTCAGGGCCGAACGGGTTGGCAGGGGGGCCAGGGCCTTCTGCAGAGCCTTGATCAGGGTTTCCACGCTGCGAGCAGCAGATGAGCCAGCCATAAAGTTAGAGTTCGCAAAGTTAAGTTAGAGAGTGAAAAAATGGTCTTGTAACAACTCCAATCCAAGATGGATCCACTTCTCTCGGCAAAAACGAGTACCCCCTCGCCAGAAGTCAAGGCCTCTGACCTCATCTTGCTGCCTCATTGTGCTCAATCTGCCGGAGTCCGTCAATATACTGAAAGAGCCTGTTACAAACGGGGCTGCTGGCCCATTTTGCGACGGAAAAGGTGGGTGTGGTCAGGGCTGTAGAGCCGCGAGCGGGCAGATCTGGAGCTTGACAAGCCTTTCAAGGCAGGGCTGACGAGATAGAGCACTGTGCGTTCTAAGCCGGCTTGCCGGGTGAGGGCGGCCATCTCGGCCAGGGATCCCAGCCAGATCTGTTCGTCCGGCCAACCCAAGCGATAACAAACGGCAACCGGGGTATCGGCGGGGTAGTGAGCCAGCAGATCTGCCTGCGCTTGTTCTACGTGGCGGGCGCTCAGATACAGACACAAAGAAGCGCGGTGGGCTGCCAGACCGGCCAGGGCTTCCGCTTCCGGTACTTGGGTGCGACCGCTGGCGCGGGTGAGGATAATCGTCTGTACCAACTTGGGTATGGTCAACTCCACCTGCAAACGGGCGGCTGCCAATTGAAAGGCGCTTACTCCCGGCACGATCTCAAAAGGGATCCCTGCCTCCGCCAGCCGGATCAGCAGCTCGTGCAGAGCGCCGTAAAGGCAGGGATCCCCATCCTGCAGCCGCACCACCCGCCGCCCCGCCTTGACCCGTTCCACAATTTGCGGCAGCAGCGTTTCCAGCGTGAAGGAGCGGGTGTCAATGGCCTCAACCCCAGAGCGACAATGGGCCAGCACTCCCTCTGGCACCAAAGAACCTGTGTAGAACACTACATCGGCTTCCGCCAGCAGTCTTTGCCCCCGCAGGGTAATCAGCTCCGGATCCCCGGGGCCAGCCCCGACAATGTAGACAGGCCACGACGTCGGTTCGCGCATTTGCTTGCTTCCTACCCCTTCAAGGGCCTCTTTGAAGATCCCTTTTCCAAAGTCTTTTCAAACTGGATTCCAAGGGAACTTATCTGGAGGCTCAAGCATGCAAGATCACGACAGGCACTCGCATCCCATCTTAAGGTACGTTCGGGAAGACTATTATCCCTACGTTGTTTTACCCCAGCCGATTGCTCTCCTCTTGAGGGGGCCAGATCTCCCACCTTGCCCGCCGGAGCCTGAGCCGCCACAGATGCCTGCCCGTCCGCTGGAGCCGGAGCCGCCACAGATGCCGGAGCGCCCAACGGAACCTGAACTACCTCGAATGCCGGAACGCCCTGTTAGGCCAAATCTACCCGAGCTACCCCAGCCTTTGATGGGCAAGCTGCAATCGGCATGGGCAACTGGTGCTGGTGTTGCTGTGCTCATTACCTTGATTATTGCGGAGGCTCCAGAATTGGTTGTTTTAGCAGGTATTGTCGGTATTGCAGCGCTAGCACGTTTTCTCTACGAATCATGGACATACGAGAAGCGAAAAGAAAAATATGAGAGAGAAAGAGCAGAAAAAATATGGAAACATGAAGAAGCTCTGCGTTGCTGGGAAGCGGAATGCAAAGCCCTTGAACAAGCTCACCAGGAAAAACTGAATAAATATTACGAAGAGGTTTGTTTGTGGCAAGTAAGATGTGAAGAGATCCGGAGAGTTCATCAACAGAAATATGAGGAAGTTCTGCGACGGTGGGAAGCAGAATGTGAAGCTCTTATACAAGCTTACCAAGAAAGATTGAGAGAACATCAAGAGGCCCTCCGGCAGTGGGAAGCAGAGTGCGAAGATCTCAAAAAAAATCCATGAAGAAAACCTGAGGAGATACCAAGAGACCGACCTGCGCCGGTGGCAGGAAGAGTGTACGTCCATCAGAAGAAGGCATTGGGAGAAATATCAGGAAGCTCTACGGCAGTGGGAAGCAGAGTGCGAAGGCATTGAAAGAGAACACCGAGATCAGGCTATGGAGCTTATTGCTAATCAAAGGGTCCAGTATCCTGATACAGTTTCTGATGCTCGCTGCGGAAGATTTGATAACTTCCTTCGAAATGCTTTGATGAGACAATTGGAAAGTCTAGAGAGAGATAGCTTTAAAGTTACTCTGCTTCCAGAGAGGTCAGCTGTTAGCATAGAGCAGTCTAGTGTCCGGTGCTATACCCCTGATATCGCAATGCAGGTATCTAGAGATGGAAAAAGATCACTCGTTTTACTCATTGACATTGAAATTGATGAGCCATGGTTTCTTGAAGGTAATCTGTGTAGGCCAGCCCATACTGTGAATGATCCTAAGCAAAGTAAGCGTGATGCTTATCTAGCGGATAGAGGCTGGGTTGTAGTTCGGTTCTCAGAACGGCAAGTTTATGAAGAAAGTGAAAAGTGCATTAATCTCATCTTTTGCTTGGTTTCAGGTGTCTTGGGTGCATTAGATTCTAAACAGCCAGACTTATCATTTTCATTTCCAACGGACCACAAGAGATGGGGTGATCAAAGTGCTCTTAGTGAACCTAGATTTCTTCCTCCCTACTTTTAATTCCCAAGGTTGAGACTGGCCCTACCGGGATTGAATTGAGCTAACGCGCTGGTCCGAGACGCTGCTGCAAGATTTGTGCGGCCAGCAACACATCCAGGGGGGTGGTTAGCTTCAGATTGGATTCCTCCCCTTCGACGATGTAGACTGGCCAACCCAGCTTCTCGAATAGGGCTGCATCATCGGTTACCTGCCAACCCTGGGCCAGAGCCTCCCGATGGGCTTGCCATAGCATCGACAGGCAAAACCCCTGCGGCGTTTGCGCTGCCCACAGCCGGCTGCGTTCTGGGGTTGACTGAATTTGGATCCCTTTTGGGCCTGCCTCAGCGACTTTAATCGTGTCCTTGACAGGGATCCCCGCGATGAGACCATCCACCTGCTGCAAAGCAGCACTACAGCGATCGAACAACTTAGGGGTAGCTAGGCAGCGGGCCCCATCGTGGATCAACACCCGCTCTACTGTTCCCAGGTTATAGAGATACTCAACCCCCCTGTAAACCGACTCCTGCCGCGTCGCCCCCCCTCGTAAAAGCTGCACCGGCGTGGACAGATCCATTGCCGCCAGGATCTGCTCGATGGCCGGCCAATCGCCGGGTTGGGAGAGAATGCCGATCCACTCGATGGAGCTGGCTCGATCCGCAGCCTGCAACGTCCAAGCCAAAATCGGCTGACCCAAGAGCGGCAGCAACAGCTTATTGACCGCAGCCCCCATTCGCTTGCCGCTGCCAGCCGCCGGGATCAGAAGGTGCATGGGATCCAAAAGCGCATTCAACCGGATCCCAGTGTACTGCTCAACTCAACCTTCCAACTCTCCCGAAGCAGTGACAAAGTCAGGGTAGGCAATGTTGCCGTGCTCGCCAATATCCAAGCCGGCCAACTCTTCTTCTGCCGAGACGCGCAGACCGATGGTGCCCTTCAAAATCAAAAACAAAGCCAGACAACAGATAAAAGACCATCCTCCCAGGGCAATAACCCCCAGAATCTGTACCGGCAACACCGCCCAAGTCACCCCCGCTTCCGCATGGGCAAACCACGGGATCCCTGCAGCAATGACCCCCCAAGCGCCGCACACCCCATGTACCGACACCGCCCCCACCGGGTCATCCACCTTCAAGGTGCCCTCGATAAACAGCACCGACAACACCACCAACACCCCGGCCACCGAGCCGATAAGGATTGCCCCCAAAGGATGAACAGTGTTGCAAGGAGCAGTAATGCCCACCAGCCCCGCCAGTGTCCCATTGGCTGCAAACGTCATGTCCGGCTTGGTAAAAATGGCCCAGGAAGTACAGAGAGCGCCGATGGCTCCTGCCGCCCCGGCCAAATAGGTATTGAAAGCAATCCAGCCAATATCAGGAATCGCTGCCGTTGTAGAGCCGGCATTAAAGCCAATCCAGCCCAGCCACAGGATCAACGCCCCCAACATGCCCAAGGGTAAGCTATGCCCGGGAATAGCCCGCGGCTCCCCATTAGGACCATACTTGCCCAAGCGCGGACCCAACACCAAAGTTCCCGCAAAAGCTGCAGCCCCACCCACCAAGTGCACCACCCCCGACCCGGCAAAGTCAATGTAGCCCAGGTTTTCCAGCCAGCCGGCTGTACCACCGTTGTAGTCGGCAAACAGGCCATTCCAGGCCCAGCCCCCGGAAATCGGGTAGATCGCCCCAGAGATGACGATGGAGTAAATCAAATAAGCCAAAAAGCGGGTGCGTTCCGCCATTGCCCCGGAGACAATGGTGGCAGCGGTGGCGGCAAACACCAGTTGGAAACAGAAGAACGTGAAAGGCCAAGCATCGTTTTGACTGCCGGCTTCAGCTCCCTGTTGCCAGTTGAAAAAAAACCAGTTGGTGCCCAAAAAACCGGCCACATGGGATCCGAACATCAGCCCAAACCCCAAAAACCAAAAAGCGCAGGCCCCGAAGCAGAAGTCCATCAGGTTCTTCAGGACAATGTTGGTAGCATTTTTAGCCCGCGTGAAGCCCGCCTCCACCATGGCAAAGCCCGCCTGCATGAAAAACACCAGCGCCCCGGCCACCGTTGTCCAGACGATGTCGGCATGGTATTGCTGAGTTTTCAGTAAGGTTTGTAGCTCAGCCCAAGCCTCGGGTGGGAGAGCCTGTTCCAGAGCCGTGAGATCCGTCTGGGCCAGAGCAGGCGGGGCAACCAAACTTCCCAACCCCAGCAAAGCTCCAACCCCCAGCAGGACTTTCCCCCCTGTCCTCAAACCCAAAAGGATCCCCTGCCGAAGACGAGAGAAAACAGTCTCACCTATCTGACTTTTCATCTCGATTCCAAGTCCCACACCTCGATTTTGAGCTATTTCTCCCCTCCTACCCGTAACCACCTACACCAATGCCACCAAATACATCAGCAAGCCATAAAAGAGAGGGCCAGCCCTGACCCTCCCTTTTGATGCTCATTTGATGCTCAGTTCAGCAATGCTCCGATCCGGCAACCCCAGGTCAGACCGAGCACAACGGCTCAAGATTGCTCCGAATCGGTGGCAGCAGTAACGAAGTCGGGGTAGGCCACGTTGCCATGCTCGCCCACATCCAAACCGGCGATCTCTTCCTCGGCGCTGGTGCGCAGGCCGGTTACAGCCTTGAGGATAAAGAACAGGATCAAGCAGGTAATAAAGGGCCAGAGGAAGTAGGCCAGAGCGCCCACCACTTGTACCCCAAATTGGGCCCAGGTGACCTCTTCAGCATAGTTGGCATTGGCAAAGAAGGGGATCCCTGCTGCCAACACCCCCCAGATACCACAGGTGCCGTGTACCGAAATCGCGCCCACCGGGTCATCAATTTTCAGCACCGTATCCAGGATCACCACCGAAATCACCACCAGAATCCCGGCCACCGAGCCGATGATCAGAGCACCCAAAGGATGGACGCTATCGCAAGGGGCAGTGATCCCCACCAAGCCGGCCAGGACACCGTTGGCGGCAAAGGTCATATCCGGCTTGCCAAAATGAACCCAAGAGGTGAACATCGCCCCAATTGCTCCAGCCGAAGCTGCCAGCAGCGTATTCATGGCAATCCAGCCAATATCGACAGAGGCTGCAGTGGTGGAACCGGCATTAAACCCGATCCAGCCCAAGGCGAGGATAAACACCCCCAACATCCCCAGCGGCAGGTTGTGGCCGGGAATAGCCCGCGGCTCTCCATTGGGGCCGTACTTGCCAATGCGAGGGCCAAGCGCGATCGCACCTGCCAAGGCCGCAGCGCCCCCTACCAAATGCACCACCCCCGACCCGGCGTAGTCGATGTAGCCCAGATTTTCCAGCCAGCCGGCTGTGCCGCCGTTGTAGTCGCCGAACAGCCCGTTCCAGGCCCAACCCCCAGAGATGGGGTAGATTAGCCCAGAAATAACGATCGAGTAGATCAAGTAGGCCAAGAACTTGGTGCGCTCTGCCATCGCTCCGGAAACAATGGTGGCGGCAGTGGCGGCAAACACCATCTGGAAGACAAAGAAAGTAAAGGGCCAGCCATCTGCCTCGTAAGCCTGCTGCCAGCCAAAAGCAAACCAGTCAGTGCCGAAGAAGCCAGTACTTTTGCCGAACATGAGGCCAAACCCAATGAACCAGAAGGCGCAACAGCCCATGCAGAAGTCCATCAAGTTCTTCATCATGATGTTGGCGGCGTTCTTGGCGCGGGTAAAGCCCGTCTCTACCATGGCGAACCCCGCCTGCATGAAGAACACCAAGGCTGCTGCCACGATCGTCCAAACAACGTCAGCGTGTTTCTGAACTTCCTCGGCCTCTTGAGCAAAGGCAGTTCCCTGGCCGAATAGAAAAACCAGCGCAGCCATTAGAGCGGCAGTCAGACTCCACTTGGCCGGTCGCCAAAGCCACTGGGGCACCTGGCTCTTGAGCTTTTGGATCATTGTCGTACTCATGCTTTTCGACTCACCTAAAGTGACAGTACTTCTCGCAACACATTACCCGAAAAGTAGGGCAAGAACACCTCATCAGATATACAGCAAAAGAGACATGAAGCAAACTCACACGAGGCTCAGGCCGGGCAACCCAAACCCTGAACGTGATCCCTTCTCATAGGGCATCTTGGTTGAGCTCGCCAGTTCGGATGCGGATGGTTTTTTCGACGGGGCTGATGAAAATCTTGCCATCCCCGATTTCGCCGGTGCGAGCCGCTGCAATCAGCTTCTCCACCACCGTATCCACCAGGTCATCTTCAACCACGATCTCCACTTTCAGCTTTTGTAGGAACTCTACCGTGTACTCGGATCCCCGATAGCGCTCGGTTTGTCCCTTTTGCCGGCCAAAACCCCGTACTTCACTTACAGTCATGCCGACAATTCCGGCATTGACCAAAGCAATTTTGACCTCATCCAACTTGAATGGCCGGATTACGGCCTCGATTTTTTTCATTTGCCTCCTGCACCCCGGACAATTCCGCTAATTTCTAACACTACTGACACCTGCAAATTGTAAAAACAGATACATTTTTATCTCCTACTGAAGATGCTTACCACTCTGGATTTGCTCCCGTCAAGACCGGAAGGCCAAGCTTAAGCTACCTTAACGGGAGGAAGTCCCCACTGGCGTCTCACCAGCATCTGTAAGCGGCTGAGGGCTGAGAGAGGCCAAGCTGGCTGTAATAAGCGCTACCGCAAGCCACCACAGCATTTGTACCTGGGGACGATACCAGATGGTATCCACCAAGCCGTGGGCCATCATGCCGGTGCAAGCGGCCAAGCCTGCTGCCACCCACAGACCCTGGGGATCCCGCAAGTTGAGCAAAGTTTTCCAGCATCTCCAGCCGTGATCCCAGAGCACCAAGAGAAACCAGGCGAAAGTTAAAGATCCGATGAAGCCAGTCTCTACGGTGAGCTGCAGCGGCACTGAATAGGCTCCAAGGGCGCTGAAGTTGCCTCGTTGGTAGAGGGGATAGACGCGGTTAAAGGCAACATTGCCGGGGCCGATCCCCAAGATGGGAAAGTCGCGGATCATCTCCAGCACCGCCGCCCAGACATTGAGGCGAAAGTTGTTGCTGGTATCCAACCGCCCCCAAAAAAGGCTCTGCACCCGCAGCCGCAGGGAGCGTACCGTCAGGATCCCGAGCAACAGAGCAGCCCCCCCTCCGCCCAACAGGGCCGGCAAGGCCCAACGCCGCCAGCGGGCTGGCAAATCGACAGAATGCCACTGTGCCAACAGCACGACCATCAGGGTGAGCATGGCCAGCCCCCCAATCCAGGCGCCACGACTGTAGGTGAGCAACAGGCAAATCAGGTTCACCGCCGTCGTAAACCCGGCCAGGAGTTTCGCCCCCCAACTGGGCCAAATCCAAGTGGCGGCCAGCCCCAGAGGAATGACCGGGATCAAGTAGCCCCCGTACAGATTTGGGTTGCGCAGATAGCTGTACACCCGCGTCAGACCTGCCAAGCCCGACTCCGGATCCACCCAGGTGGCCAGTTCTGCTGCCCCATAAAAGTATTGCCGCAGGCCATGGATCCCCATCACCAAGCTGACCAAAAGCAGGGATCCAACGATCCCATCTCGGAATTGGGGTTTGCGCAGCAGACGATGCAACAACAGATAACCAGCCAGGTAGAGAGTCAACTTCAGCCAGCCATCCCGTGCTGCGTAGGCAACCGGAGAGAGAATCGTTGCCAAGGTGGCAATTCCCCAGAAAAGGACCAGGGGCAGATGCAGCGGCAGCCCAATCGGCATTTCCACCAAAGCGCACAGGCCCACCAGAGCAGCCATAGCCAGCAAAATCAGGCCCAGGATGCCGGTGGAGCTGTGTGCAGAGAAAATCCAGTAGAGCAGCACTAGCCCCAGGCCAATCCGGTCGGAAGTTTGAACCAATATGCTGCTCTTCCCCCAACTTTGCAGGGATCCCAATAGACGACCCAAAAGGCTTCCCTGCCACCAAGCCTTGATGGGAAAGTCGCGCAGCAGAAAACCCTGCCACAGTTGCGTTGCTCGTTCCATAATCCTCTGGGGCGTGTTGGGCCCAAATCCCCACACCTCAAGTCATCCTACTGGTTTCACCAGCGGGACAAAGCTTTAGTCTATATCCCCAGAGGCAAAGAGACAACGAAGAAGAGCGCAACCTCTTATCGCGCCAGCCGGACAAAGTACCCCTCAACAAAAACAAAGAACCGGCTGACTCACAAGACTCTACAAGACAAAAGGCATCGAAGAGTTATCAAAGTTGGGTTTTCAATCTTAAGAACAAGTCTCTGTAAAAAGCAAAGAAGAACAGCAGGAAAAACTACAAAAAGCTCTATCTCAATCTTCAATCAAATGTTGGATTGCCGCAATCGAAGATCTCCTGACCTACCACAGACCGATTCTCAAAAGATTCTTCAGGCAACACAGGCTAACACTTGACCTTGAGATCCTCTTTCACCTTCGGCATTAGGAGAAGGGATTTGATCGCCTAAGCGGGATCCAGACCAACCTTCCTTGGCTCTAACTGCGTTCTGGGAATTGGAGTTGGAATAGTGAATCTGAATACGAGTAGGACGGCCCAGCCCTAGGGCAGATCCCATGCAACGGGCTAAGATTTGCATCTTATACTCAAACTCGCCAATGCCATCCATAATCTTTAACCCTGCAGTCTCTGCTCCTAATTCAACTGTAGGAGAAGGTCTACGAAACCTCTTCAGTGGGAATACAGAACTTTACTTTTTGAGTCAAGCTGGGCTCGGTATCTTCACTTGGACTGACTCCCTCCACCAAGTTGAGCAGGGATCCCAGCCAAACCGCTTAGACAAGGGGAACTGACCTACGCAAAATGGAGGAAGTAGGGGAAAAGCATCTTGTAAATCACTCGGTCGAAGCGTGCCCGTTTACCTGTACTGGGGAGATGACACCTATCGCCTGATGCAGGCGGTACAGCAGTTGCGGGATCAAGTGCTGGATCCCCACTGGGCAGCTTTTAACTACGATCGCCTGCCGCCGGAATCCACGGTTGCCGGGCTCAACCAAGCCATGACCCCGCCGCTGGGATCCAACGCCCGCTTGGTTTGGCTGGAAGAGACAACACTCACCCACCATTGCCCGGAAGATCTGTGGGAAGAAGTGGAGCGAACCTTGGCCCAGTTGCCCCCCACCACCCATTTGCTCTTGACCACCAGCAATAAACCCGATGGGCGCCTGAAATCCACCAAAATCCTCAAAAAAACGGCCATTGTCCGCGAGTTTTCCCAACTGGCCCCTTGGGATGAGGAGGGCATTCTCCAGCAGGTGCAGCGGGAAGCTGAACAACGGGATCTGGCCCTCAGCCCGGCAGCCGCCCAGAAATTGGCCGAGGCGGTGGGCAATGACTCCCGTCGCTTGGCGATGGAATTGGAAAAGCTGGCCCTGTTTACGGCAGGTCAACAGGATCCCATTTCTCCTGAACAAGTCGAGGCGTTAGTTCCCGCCAGCGCCTACAACAGCTTTCAATTGGCGGGATCCCTGCGCAAAGGGAATCTGGAACAAGCCCTACGCATCTTGACCCATCTGCTGGATCACAACGAGCCGGCCCTGAGGATTCTGGCGGTGTTGGTAGGCCAATTTCGCACCTGGCTATGGGTGCGGCTGCTGCTGGATCAGGGAGAACGGGATCCCAAGGTCATCGCCCAGAAAGCAGAAATCGGGAATCCCAATCGGGTTTACTTTCTGCAAAAAGAGGTGGGATCCCTGAAGACCACAGCTTTACTGAAAGCAATGCAGCAGCTTTTGCAATTGGAATACAACCTCAAGCAAGGACAGCCGGAACGAGATGCCTTTCAAGAAGCGCTGATCCAAATCGTGGCTATATTGGGTGAAGGCCGAGCTCAGAGCAAGTAGAGCAGAATAAACAGCACAACCCAAACCCCATCCACAAAGTGCCAGTAGATCTCGGCAGCTTCGACGCCAAAATGATGTTGGGCGCTGTAGTGGCCGGGTTTAAAGGAGCGCCAGAGCACCGCCAGAATAAACAGCAACCCTGCCATCACGTGGAGACCATGAAACCCCGTTAAAACATAGAAGGTGCTGGCAAACAAATTGGTGGTGAGGCCAAACTCCAGGTTGCTGTACTCATAGAGTTGCCCTGCCAGGAAAACCGCCCCCATCAGCGCTGTGAGGGCAAACCACAGCCGCAGACCCCTGACATCATCGGCCTTGATGGCCGACCCAGCTTTGTGAATGACGAAGCTGCTGGAGAGCAAAATCACCGTGTTGATCCCAGGCAAAAGCAATTCCCGCTCTGGGGTTCCCTCCGGCGGCCAGACAGGAGCGGTGAGGCTGTAGGCCAGGTAGGCCATGAAAAGCCCCAAAAATAGGCAGCCTTCTGCCACCAAAAACATCAAGATGCCGAAGACGCGATGATCCGGGTGCTCAGCGTGGGCAGTGTGGGCCCTTGAGTGGCCAACCATCAGCGTTTCAGAGGCAAGGGATCCTTGCATATTCCTTTCCACCTAAATTCCTGAATTCCTGAATTCCTGAGACTTCTTGAGGCTGTACAAGCAGCCCAGCCAAGACTGGAATACCCAGTGAGCAGGGGATCAGCCGCCCACCGGGCATCCGGCCTGCTAAGAAGAAGTAGGCTCCGCTTCCGCCAGTGCCAGCTCCCGCACGCTCTGCAACTGAGCAGCAAAGTAGTCCAGCGTCTCTTTGCTGTGCAAGCCGTAGTCGTAGGGGCCAGTTAGCAGAATGGGATCCCCATAGAAGTTGTGATGGGGCGGGGGAGAAGAAGTTGTCCACTCCAGTGTCAGGGCCTGCCAAGGATTATCCCCAGCTTTTGGCCCGGCCACCCAAGAGTAGATGACGTTGACCAAAAAGGGCAGGGTGGAAATGGCCAGAACAAAGGCCCCCACCGAGCTGATCCAGTTCAGATCGGCAAATTGCGGGTCGTATTGGGCAACGCGGCGGGGCATCCCCATCAGGCCCAGCTTGTGCATCGGCAGAAAGCAGATGTTGAAGCCGACGAAGGTCAGCACAAAATGTACCCGTCCCCAAAACTCATTCAACATGCGCCCCGTCATCTTGGGGAACCAATGGTAGATACCGGCATAGATCCCGAACACGCTGCCCCCAAACAACACATAGTGCAGGTGGGCTACCACAAAGTAGGTGTCGTGGACGTGGATATCCAGGGGCACCGAGGCGAGGATAATCCCGCTCAAGCCGCCGATCACGAACATCGAGACAAAGCCCATGCCAAACAGCATGGCCGACCGGAAGTGGATCTTGCCGCCCCACAAAGTGGCCAGCCAGCTAAACACCTTGATCCCAGTGGGAACGGCAATGGCCATGGTGGCGATCATGAAGAACACCCGCATCCAGTCAGGGGTGCCGCTGGTGAACATGTGGTGCGCCCAGACGATCAACCCCAAAAAGCAGATGGCCAAGCTGGAATAGGCAATGGCTTTGTAAGCAAAGATGGGCTTGCGGGCATGCACCGGCAAAATCTCCGAGATCATGCCAAAGACTGGCAAGATCATGATGTACACCGCCGGGTGGGAGTAGAACCAGAACATGTGCTGGTAGACCACCGGATCCCCGCCGCCGCTGGGGTTAAAAAAGGCCGTGCCTGCCAAGAGGTCAAAGCTAAGCAAAATCAATGCACCGGCCAAAACCGGTGTTGCAATGAGGGTAAGAATAGATGCTGCCAGCATGGCCCAGCAAAACAGCGGCATGTCTTCCATCTTCATGCCGGGCATGCGCATCTTCAGAATGGTGGTGATGAAGTTAACCGCCGCCAGGATGGAAGAGGTTCCTGCCAACAAAATGCTCAGGATCCAGAGTTCTTCCCCCACCTTGCCGCTGATCAAGCTGAGGGGGGGGTAGGAAGTCCAGCCGGCAGCCGGAGCCTCTATGAACAGGCTGGCCAAAAGCAGGATCCCTGTGGGCGGAACCAGCCAAAAGGCCACTGCATTCAGCTTGGGGAAGGCCATATCCCGCGCCCCAATCATCAGCGGTACCAGGTAGTTGCCAAAGCCCCCCACCAAAGCAGGCACGATCCACAAAAAGATCATGATCGTGGCGTGCAGGGTAAAGGCACCGTTGTACCGCTCAAAGCCGAGAAAGTCGGCCTCTGGAGTAGCCAGCTCTGCCCGTACTGCCGTCGCCAGCGCCCCTCCCACCAAGTAGAAGAAAAAGGTGGTCACCAAGTACTGGATCCCGATGACCTTGTGATCGGTGGAGAAGGTAAAGAAGCGCCACCAAGGCTCAGCAGGAAGTTCCAGTTCAACCTTCGGTGCAGCAACAAGTCTTGGGCTGTCTTGCAGCTGGGTCATTGCACAAAAGCTCCTATATCGCGTTGGCAGAATGTTGTTCCCACAAGCGCAGGCCAAAGGGATGTTGGGGATCCCGGCTAGCCTGCGGAAGGAAGGGATCCAGAATGGGACTGGAGAGACTTCAAATCTGAGGGGGAGACGCCCAAACGCTGGTGGTGGACATGGGCAAAGGCAGACTCGGCCTCAGGGGAGCCTGGCCGAGGAGAGGGATGGACTGGCGAGAAATCTGAAACGAGGGCCAAGGTGCTGCCCTCGCCACGGGCGGCCAAAACTTGCTCCTGCTGCCAGCGCTCGAAGTCTTCCGGCGTATCCACAAACAATTGCCCTGCCATCACCCCATGATAGGGGCCGCACAGCTCTGCGCAGATGATGGGGTACTGCCCCAGTTGGGTAGGCACAAACTCCAGGTGGGTCTCTCGGCCCGGGATCACATCCTGCTTGAGGCGAAACTGCGGCACCCAGAAGGCATGGTTCACATCCAGAGCCGTCATATCCAAGCGCACCCGCTTGTTTAGAGGAAGGTGCAGCTCGCTGGCCACCAGGCCGGAATCCGGGTAGGTGAACATCCAAGCATATTGCATGCCCTGAACTTGAACGACCAGATCCGGCTGGCCCATCTCCTTCCCGGGTAGCACCGCAGGCGTGTAGGCGTAGCCGGGATCCCCCTCCTCAGCTTCGTGGGAAGCCTCCATCGCCATGGTCGCGGCCATGGTCGCGTGGATATGGCCGCCGACATGAGCACCCCCGTAAACAGCTTGATAGACATCTAGGCTGGCCAAGCCCAACCAAAGAATGATCACCGCCGGCACCGCCGTCCACACGATCTCCAGCAGCACATTGCCGTGGCTGGGATCCCCGTCGCCTTTGTCGCCTCGCCGCTTGCGGTAGCGGACAATACAGTAGAGAAGTACACCCTGTACCACCAAAAAGATCCCTGTGGCAATGGTTATGGTGCTGTTAAAGAGGCTGTCGAACAAGGGGGCTGATTCGGCAGCAGATTCGGGAAGCAGATGGTGGTTTTGCCCGTACCAAAGGCTGGCAAGGGTCAGGAGGATCCCCATACCCACCAAGATGATGTTGCTAATCGCACTCACGACTGCTTTTCCCCAATACAAAGAGCGTCCATCCTAGCAGATAATCTGCTCACAGCGTCTGCAAACTACCTTGCTCAACTTAATCCGTCGTTTTTTACTGTTGCCGTTTTTTATTTTTGTTTGCATTGTTTATGGAGTTTACAAAGTTTTCCGATTGTAGAGTCTGCTTCGCTGCGCACGGCTTCTCCACTAGTATCAGATAGTAGTCTGCGGGAGAGAGAAACCCTGCAGGCTTATGGATCTCTTCAGGATCTTTCAGGGTGAGCAGTGACGAGGCGGAGCTTTGGTTCCGAGATTTTCGGCAGACCTGTGTAAGGGCGGTACCACATTGAAGGCTGGCTCTGGTTGAGGGTCATCTCTCCAAGCTGAGATTTTTGCTGGCTGTAGACTGAGGTAGGGTGGGATAACCCCGCAATTGGGCTGGTTTGGACAGGTTTTCTCTCTTTAATCTCTGCTTCTGTTTAATCTCTGCTTCGCTTTCCCCAATGTCTTCTCCCCATTCACTGGCGACCTTGCTATCTGATCCAGGGGATCCCTTGCCGATCCAGACTCCATCAACGGTCTCGGAATTGGCCGGAATCTTAAAGGAGTGCCAAGGGCGGAAAGTGCTGCCGCTGGGGCAGGGGAGCAAGTGGGGCTGGGCCCACTCTGTGGAGCCGGTGGATCTGGTTCTCAGCACACGTGGCTTACGCCGGCTCATCGACCATGCGGCTGCTGATCTCACCGTCACGGTGGAAGCTGGCATGACTTTGGCGGAACTGCAACACATCTTGGCCGAGCGGGGGCAATGGTGGCCGGTGGATCCCCTCTATCCGGAGCGGGCTACCCTGGGGGGCATTATCGCCACTGCCGATACGGGTTCTCTGCGCTGGCGTTACGGCGGGATCCGCGACTTGCTGCTGGGCATAGCCTGGGTGCGGGCGGATGGGGAAGTGGCCAAAGCGGGCGGGCGGGTTGTCAAGAATGTTGCTGGCTATGACCTGATGAAGCTGTTCACCGGATCCTTGGGCAGCTTGGGAATTTTGACCCAGGTGAGCCTGCGGCTTTACCCCTTGCCGGCAGCTCAGTCTGCTTTGCTGGCCATAGGATCTTTGCCGGAGCTGGAGGTTTTGTGTCGGCAGGTGCTGACCGGCCCCGTTAACCCTGTGGGGGTGGATCTCTGGCTGAGGGCAGAGGGATCCCAAGTTTGGCTCAGCTTTCACGGCTCGGAGCGAGCAATCGCCCAACAGATGGCCCAAACGCGGCGGCTGGCCCCTGCAGGGCTGACTTTGCAGGAAGTGAATCCCGACTCTCTGCCCCTGCCTCAACCCGGCTCAGGGGCGGTGCTGGCCAAGTTCGGGTGCCTGCCCAATCAGAGCCTGGCAACATTGGAGCAGTTTCAAACCCTGTTTCCTGGGGCTCAGGTGCAACTGCACCGAGGCTGTGGGCTAGGGCGGGCTTGGCTGGTTCAGCCAGAAGTGGGATCCCTAATGCAACTGCAGCGCTACCTCAAGTCCGCAGGCGGATTTCTCCTGCTTCTGGAGGCTCCGCCGGCTCTGAAGAAGGCTCTTGCCCATGACTTTGGCCCGGCTGCCAGCCTAATGCGCAAGCTGAAGCAGCAATTTGACCCTGCCGGCACCTTCAGCCCCAGCTTGATATAAACATCGCCCTCGCCACCGCTGCTTCCTCGGGATCCCTCTGGCCAAACGTCTTGTTCCGGTGCATGATAGATCTATAAGAAATTGAAACATTTCTTAACATCATTTCTCAGTATCTCAGCGTCAAAGCTAAGAGAGGGATCAGCATGAGCATCGAGTGGCAGCGGATACTCCGCGTTGGGGTGGGCCTTTGCCTTGGGCTGTTGATTGCGGTGGGCGGGGGATCCCTGACCTGGGCGCAACCTGCCCTGCCGGTGGTGCCGATGGAGTTGCCCCAGCCGCCTGTGCCGGTCTTGGACTTAGCGGATCAGTTGACCAGCAATCAGGAAGCTCAACTGGCCCAGCATCTGAACAAGTTAGAGCAAGACACCGGCTGGAAGCTGCGGGTGCTGACTCAGTTCGACCAAACACCGGGTCGTCAGGTGAAGGAATACTGGGGCTTGAATGAGCGCAGCGTTCTGATGGTGGCGGATCCCAGGGGGGGCAACTTACTGGCGTTTAATGTAGGGGATGCTGTGCGCGAGATCTTGCCACGTACCTTTTGGATTGAGCTGCAATCTCGCTTTGGCAATCAATTCTACGTGCGGGAGCACGGCACCCACCGCGCCATCTTAGAGACCGTGGATGTTTTGGATCGCTGCTTTCATCAGGGGGGCTGCCGCGTGGTGCCCGGCCTGCCTCAAGAGCAGTGGATCCTGACGCTGGTGACCTCGATTTTGGGGGGGATTGTCCTTGGGTTTGCCGGCAAGCCCCGCCATGCGGAGGAGCTGTTTAACTGGCGTTGGGCCTTGCTCATTTCTCCCCTGTGGTTCATTCTGTTCGGGGCTTTCGGTATCGGCCCGGTGGTCACACGTACTCAGGATTGGATCCCGGTCTTGCGCAACGTCTTGGGGTTTCTGGCAGGGGCTTTGGTGATCTACCTAGCTCCCATTGCTCGCCCGGCAGTGGATCAGCAGTAGCTGACTCGTGAAGTCGGCTGGGCGTCCTTCCCTGCGAGCCCCAGTTCGCAGGGGACAAATGCTAGAATCGGTGAGCAGAAATTGCTGGTGTAGCTCAGTTGGTAGAGCACTCGACTTGTAATCGAGCGGTCGTCAGTTCGAATCTGACCATCAGCTTTTGTTGCTATAGAGCTGGGCTCTGCCGTCTCCTCTCCCTGAAGCAGAACTCAGCTTCTACACTGGTGGTTAGATCGGCCTCAGCGGGAGCCCTGGGCCTTACCGGCAAAAGGCCAAGGCCGTTCCCTGCTCAGTTTGGCATACCTACTCAGCCGATTGGGTTGTTCTCCTGATTCTCCTTGGATGTCTATGTCCGGTCTCCCAGCCGCTACGGTTCGTCGATTGCAAAAGCTGCCCCAGGTGCCCTCGGTGTGGGAAGGGGATCGCCACAAGCTCTCAGGATCGCCACCCATGGGATCCCAGACAGAGGGGGAGTGCATTCTTTGGGTAGATGGCGTTCAGGGCGTGGTACGGGCCATGGAAGTGGTGTCCGCCGATTCTGGCTTTGAGCCGATGGTGCGAACCTTGATTGTGGCCATGGAGCGGCCCCATGCTGCCTCACCTGCTCGCCCCCAGAAGATCATCGTGCGGGATCGAGAGGTGCAATTTTTCTTGCGCGGCATTCTGCACCAGCTGGACATTAAGGTGGAATGCCAGCCGGAATTGCCTCTGATCGACGAGATCCTGCAGAGCTTTGAAGAGGCCAACGAGCGGATCCCTCCCCCTCTGCCGGAACACTATGTTGAGTTGCTGGCCGGCAAAGCCCTTACCCTCTGGCGAGATGCTCCCTGGGATTACCTAGAGGATCACCAAATCTTGGCCATCGACCTAGATCACTGGGACATCCAAACCCTTTATGTCTCGGTGATGGGGCGGTTGGGCATGGAGTATGGGGTGCTTTTTTATCGCTCGCTGCCCTCTCTTAAACAGTTTCGCCAGGATGCGGCCCAGCCGGCCACTCCCGAAGAAATGGAGGAGGCTTTCCTCAGACAAGATTGTCTCTATCTCACCTTCCAAGCTGGCAATCCTGAACTCAACGAACTGCCGGATCTGGACTTGGCAGAGTTGGATCCCGAGGAAATTGAGCCGAACTTCGGCACCATTCACCCCCTGGAAGGCTTGCGCGTGACTTTGCAGGAGGATGAGGCGGCGGCCTTATCGGTGGCCTTGGAAGCCTTGCATCGCTTCTTCAAGCAGTACCACCGCAAGCTGGAAGATGACTTTCGACCCTATCAAGGCCGGTACCGCATTCCCAACCCCCAAGAGAAGGGGACAACCCTTTCGGTGCAGGTGCGCACCCTGCCGGACGTGGCCGAAGAGCTGCTGGAGCTGGAAGGGGAGGAGGAAGAACCTGCCCAAACCCTGCTGCGGGATGATTTGGTGCCGGAAGGGGCGCAGATAGGTTTGGGGGTCTTGCCGTGGACAACGGTGGAAATGCTGCGGCGCACGGGGCAATGGCATCCCCTCCCCCAAAGCAAGCTGGTGAAAAATGGAGAAGGGCTGCCGGTGGTGATTGTGCGCACCTCTCGATCAAAAGCAAAGCAGCTCATCGAGAATTTGCGTGGGGAAGGTGGGCCGCAAGGCGTTTGTTTCAACACAGGGGTGGATCCCTTCGATGGCGATCGCTACGACTTGGAAATTGTGCAAACGGGCAATCGCGATCTGCACCTGTTTGGAGAGTTTCCCGAAGATGATCCCGTTCACTCCATGGCTCGCAAGCGCTGGGAGCGGCGTTGCCGGGATACGGGTGGCTATTGCGGCTTGGTGGTGGCGATGGGGGTGAATTCTACGCGCCCAGAGCTGCAAGTGCGCCACATTCTGGCCTTGTTTGAGATGCAGGCTTTGAACCCAACGGGACTGGGACTGGGGCCGATGGTGCGGATTAGCCGACAATTGCACTTGCCTTGACCGTCCAGATGGAGGCAGGTTAGGTGCTGCTGGTAACCTGAGCAACTTTCTCCCAGCCGGGATCCCTTCTTTCTATGCTCTGGCAGGTTTACCGGGCGGTGATTCGGTTTTTCCAGGGATCCACGCTATCTTGGCTCTGGTTCTCTCCTGGGTGCTGACCGGCAAAATAGCTCGACAAAGCATCTCGACAAAGCATACAGTGGCCCTATCATCTGGGGGCTCTGGTATTGACCCTCAGCTAGAAATCGCAGGAGCCCCGCACTGTACCCGTAGGGTCAGTGCCGGGAGGAATGCGCTTTGATG
>NZ_JANSIK010000142.1:0-5249 GCF_047462035.1 Synechococcus sp. R5-15
CAAACAGAATGCTATCGCTGCATAGTTGAACAGTGATGTTCAGCAGTGTTCAGCGTAAATGTATCAGCTGGTCATGAGCGTCAGTAGCCCTTCCTTCCGTGAACTGCCCATCTTAGAAAGCGGCGATCGTCTCACCCGCGATGAGTTTGAACGGCGCTATCAAGCCATGCCTCAGCTCAAAAAAGCCGAGCTGATTGAGGGAATTGTTTACGTGGCATCTCCCCTCAGATATCGCCGACATGGCAGACCACACAGCCACATCATGGCCTGGCTGGGAGTTTATGAAGCAGCAACGCCGGGGGTTGAGTCGGCGGGCAATCCAACCGTTCGCCTGGACTTGGACAATGAGCCGCAGCCAGATGCCATATTGCGGATGCACGAATCTTGTGGGGGACAGTCCCGCATTAGCGAGGATGACTACATTGAGGGTGCACCGGAGCTGATTGTGGAGATTGCCGCCAGCACAGCTTCCTACGACCTGCATGATAAGCTGCGGGCCTACCGGCGCAACGGCGTGCGGGAATATCTGGTCTGGCTAACCCAAGAGCAAGCCTTTCGCTGGTATGTCTTCCAGAATGGAGAGTACGTGCAGCAACAGCCCAATGAGTTGGGCGTTTTGTACAGTCGGGTGTTTCCGGGGTTGTGGTTAGCCGTGGACGCGCTGCTGACGGGCAACATGCAGCAGGTGTTGGGTGTGCTGCAAAGGGGAATTGAGTCGGAGGAACACCGAGAGTTTGCAGCGCGGTTGGCAACCCGAGAAGCAGAGGCTGGAGCCTAGGCCATGAGTCGGAGGGACGGGTTTGCGCTCGCAAAGGCTCAGGTTAATGGCTGTGGGCCAACAGGTTGGGCTCGAAGACAGCCATCTCCAACCGAAACGGGATCCCCATGTGGGCCAGCCAGTCCTGCAGCGGATCATCGGCCAGCGCCAGGATCTGTCCTTGGAGGGAAACGTGGGCCGGACGGTGCCAGTTGCCCAGTTGATGAATCACTTGGCCCATCTGGATGGGGTTTTCAGGTTGAATCAAGAGCACCGGTTCGGGTTGGGCTTTGACCCGAATGTGTCGCTGCGCATCCGCATAGAGCAGATCCCCATCGTGAAGATGGGTGCCGCGGGGCAGCATCAGCTGGATCTCGGTGCCCCGATCGCTCACCAGCCGTTGCCGGGATCGCTGGCGGTCGTGCCAAGTGAGGGAAACCACTTCCAATTGGCCGGGGATCCCCTCTGACGGCTCGTCCAGCAGTTGCGTCACCGTAATGGCCGCGGGCTCCTCTCCCGCAGCATGGGCATCTTCGCTCATGTTAGGGACTCCAGATATTGGCTGAGGTCTTCTTGAAGGCGAGAGAACTCCACTTCGGTGGAAAGGCGCAGCACCTTGGTTTTCAGAGTCACCAGCACCTTGGC
The DNA here is from genome assembly GCF_047462035.1 of Synechococcus sp. R5-15. Taxonomy (NCBI): domain Bacteria; kingdom Bacillati; phylum Cyanobacteriota; class Cyanophyceae; order Synechococcales; family Synechococcaceae; genus Synechococcus; species Synechococcus sp. R5-15. The sequence continues at coordinate 1,403 of NZ_JANSIK010000142.1, forward strand.
TGCGTGGGGGCCAGCCCAGATGTTGGGGTTGCAGAACATCTCCAAGCTGAAATCTTCAGTAGGGTAACGAAACTCAACCGGCTCCTGAGGCTGCTGTCGGGAACGGATCTTGAGTCGCTCCAAGAGGATTTGCAGAGCCTTGTGCCATTGTTGTGCCGCCTCAGGCGAAAGGGAGAAACTGGCCGAGCCGGTTGCGAAGTTGAGGGCAAACTGAGGAAAATGGGTAGTCATGGAGGCCCGTACCGTTCGCGAAGCGTCCTTTGGAGGGCAGCATTGGACAACAACAGTATCTTACGTCAGCTCTTGCTAATGGGCGTGGGCACAACCACTCTGCTGGCAGAACAGTTGAGAAAGGCTGCCGACGACTTGGTGCAGAAGGGGCAGCTCAACCCAGAAGAGGCATCCAATGTCATCAACAACCTGCTCAACCAGGTGAAGGCCGAGCAGAGTAACTTTGAATCCTACGTTCAGCGGCAGGTGCGCAACGTCCTGCAGGATCTGGGCGTGCCCCGCCAATCGGAAATGGACGAGCTGCGGGGGCGGCTGGATCGGCTGGAGCGGCAGGTGCGCAATTTGGAAAATCAGGTTTACCGCCGGTAGCCGAGCTGAGCCTTCCCCTTTTGCCGGCTTTCCTTTGCCGTTGGGCAGGGTTTTGCCGAACGTTGCGATACCCTGAAGTCCTCTCTGGGAGAATTCATCAAGTTCCCATGTCAAGCGAAGTTTTGACCGTCACAGGCCGAGGGATCCCCCTGCTGGGCAACGACATCGACACCGATCGGATTATCCCGGCCCGCTTTTTGAAGTGCGTCACCTTCGACGGCTTGGGCCAGCACGTGTTTGCCGACGACCGCGCCCAGGATCCCGGCCAACACCCCTTCGATCAACCCCAGTACCAGGGAGCCCAGATCCTCGTGGTCAATGCCAATTTTGGCTGTGGCTCCAGCCGGGAGCATGCCCCCCAAGCGCTGGCCAAATGGGGGATCCGCGCTCTCATCGGTGAAAGCTTTGCCGAGATTTTCTTCGGCAACTGCTTGGCCCTAGGGATCCCTTGTGTTACGGCACCCCCGGCTGTGATTCAAGCCCTGCAGAAGGCGGTGGCGGAAAATCCCCAGCTCCAGTTGACGCTGGATCTGCCCAACAAACAGGTGCGCTGGGAGGCAAATACCGCTGCTGTGGAGATCCCCCAGGGAGCCTGGCAAATGCTGGTGCAGGGCACCTGGGACGCCACAGGACAACTGCTGGCCGCCCAAGCCCAGATTCAGCAAGTAGCCGCTTCTTTACCCTACGTGCGTTGGCAGCGAGCCCGTTGAGCAATCCTCTCCCCCCTGATACCCATACATGGCTGGGCAGTGCTGACCCAGATTTTCTGGATTTGGCGATCCGGGAGATAGAAGCTGCGGATCCAGAGGCTGCCGTGCAGCGGCTAAAGGAAGCACCCGGCTTGGTATGGGTGTGCAGCCAACGCTCATTTGCTGACCTGGCTGAGGCTTGGCAAGCTGACCCGCCCATTTTTTTACGCCACATCTGCCCCATTCACCAAGAACGGCGGCTGGCCGAGGGATCCTTAGTTGAATTGCGCCTTGATGGGGAAATGTTGGCAGCCATTGACCCCGCCCTCAGCTTTTCGGTTCAGACGCGCCTGTTTGGAGAGCCGGCTCTCAAGCCCTTCCAGGTCAATGAAACCCTGGCCGAACAGGTGATGGCAGCGGTGGGATCCCCCCTGCAGGTCAAAGACCCCCAGCAGGTGATCTCGGTGGTGATCCTGGCTCAACCGATGGGCATTCGCGCTTGGCTGGGCCTATCCTTGGCTGCCCAGAACCTCTCCAACTGGGCCGGTGGGATCCATCGCTTTCGGCGGGATCCAGAGCAAATCAGCCGCTCCGAGTTTAAGCTGCTGGAGGCCATCCAGGTGTTTCAGATTCCCTTGGTGCCGGGGGGACAGGCTCTGGATCTGGGGGCAGCACCGGGGGGATGGTCGCGCATTTTGCGTCTATATGGCCAGCAGGTCACGGCAGTGGATCCGGGGGACTTGGACGAGCGCCTCAGCCAAGATCCGGGGATCTGCCACCATCGCCTCAGCGCCCAAGCCTACTTGGCCCGTGGCCCAGGCCGGTTTCACCTCATCCTCAACGACATGCGCATGGATGGCCCGGCTTCCGCCCACCTGATGGTGGCTTTTGCTCCCCATCTGGAGCCACAGGGGAGAGCTGTGATGACCCTGAAGCTACCCCACCAACACCGCCTGCGGGTGCTGCGGCAAAGTCTGGAGATTTTGGGTAGTGCCTTCCCCTTGGTGAGGGCCCGCCACCTGTTTCACAACCGCAGCGAAGTCACCCTCTACTTGGGGATCCCTGCCCCTTAATCTGCCGTTTCCACCACCTGAATCTCCCGACGGAGCACCATTTCGCGAATGGACTCCAGCAAGCCTATCTCTTCGGGGGAGATTTTGCCGTCCGACCGGATGGCGTTGACGATTTGATCCACCTCTGTGCGGGTGAGCTTCTTGTCTTCCAGCGCTCGGTCCACCAGCGCTTGCAATTGCGAAAACTCCATAAGGCTCCTCTTGCTTGAACAGGTCTTGTCGCCTCATTTCCTCATCTAAGCTACCCGCGCTGCCCAAAATCTCCTGCAAGCGCAAGATTCTCTTCAGGTATCCTAAAGAAAATGTGAAACCCACCGAGAGGAAGACATCATGGCTGGCCCGGATCCCAGGAGCACTGCGCACGATTGCGCCACCCTCTGTCGAGATGGCTGTGTCTTGGGAGAGGACTGCCCCCACCGAGAGGCGGCTCGCCAAGCCGTGGCCTTTGTCATGAGCACCGACTGGGAGACCTTGATGCGGATCGCCGAATCCAAGAACCTACCCAAAAGCTCCCCTCAGGAAGAGATGGATCCCCTGCAGTTTTTGGAAAATTACCGCTTGGGCGGGTAAGCCCCAACCAGTCTCCCTAAGGACAAGGGATCCCTGCTGAGGATCCAGGGGTTTTGAGCCATACTGAATTTGGTGGGATCCCTGGATTCTATGGTTTGGCCTTGGATCGTCATCGGGTTAGTCCTCATTTCTGCCGAATTGTTTTTGCCAGAATTGGTTGCCGGCTCGGTGGGGTTGGCGGCGCTCTTGGCAGGGCTTTTGGCCTATTTGGGTTTGCCAATCTGGGTGCAATTTGCCGCCTGGATTGGGGCATCGGTGGTGTTGATCATCCTCAGTCGCCGTCTGGTGCCCCATGGGTCGGTTCAGATAGAAGAATCTCGGGAGGCGCGGGCAGTCACCACCATTCCGCCGGGCGAACGGGGGCGGGTTTCTTATCTGGGTTCCACCTGGAACGCCAAGTGCAGCATCCCCAACCTGGAAATCCAAGCCGGGCAGGAGCTCTACGTGGTGGAGCGACAGGGGAATACCCTCATTGTCATGCCGGCCAAGATGCTCAAGTCCTGACCTGGACAAATGTTTGTTTCCCTTGTTGCCTTGAGGGAGGGATCCCTGCTTGGGTGTGCATCAGAGGCGGGGATCTGGCATAATCACAAAAGCTAAGCCGGGATGTAGCGCAGCTTGGTAGCGCATCTGCTTTGGGAGCAGAGGGCCGCAGGTTCAAATCCTGTCATCCCGATCCTGACTGCGACGGGAATTGAGCCGTTTACGCTATTGACCGAGAGTTTCCCACCTATCCAGAGCCCCGCAGCCAAAACCCGCATCTATCGGCAGGGGTGCAGTCTTTGTCTTGAAGGCGCAAGAAGCAAACTCTTCGATTCTTCGATGCCATGAAAGAAATGGGCGGATCAGCTAGAAATCGCAGGAGCCCCGCACTGTACCCGTAGGGTCAGTGTCGGGAGGAATGCGGAAGTTATG
>NZ_JANSIK010000143.1:0-6637 GCF_047462035.1 Synechococcus sp. R5-15
GGGTGGTGTGGCTACCGAGATCAACACGGTGAACTTCACCAGCCCCCGCACCTGGTTGGCTGCTCACAACTTCATCTTCGGCTTCCTGTTCTTTGTCGGCCACCTGTGGCATGCCGGTCGCGCTCGCGCTGCCGCTGCTGGCTTTGAGAAAGGGATCAGCCGCGAGAACGAGCCGGTTTACCGGATGAAGCCGATCCGATAAGGGCATAAGTCCCTCTGGAATGTACCTTTGGCCCCCCTTGCCGGGGGCCTTTTTTTGGGCATCCCCCCCTCAAGGATTGGCAGAAAGAAAGTTTGGGGTGGAAACTGAAGAGCACCGAGTCATCAGAGCAGATGCACAAGATCCCTGTTACCGTCATCACCGGATTTCTGGGATCCGGCAAGACCACGGTGATCCGTCACCTTTTGCTCAACAACCAGGGCCGCCGCATTGCCGTGTTGGTTAACGAGTTTGGCGAAGTGGGCATCGACGGCGAGTTGCTGCGGGATTGCCAACTGTGTGAGGGGGAGGGATCCATCCCCATTCTGGAGCTGGCCAACGGCTGTCTCTGCTGCACGGTGCAGGAGGAGTTTTTGCCCACCATGGAAGCTTTGTTGCAACGGCGGGCAGAGCTGGACTGCATCCTGATCGAGACTTCAGGACTGGCCTTGCCCAAGCCCCTGGTGCAGGCTTTCCGCTGGCCCACCATTCGTACAGGCGCCACGGTGGATGCGGTGATTACGGTGGTGGATGGTCAGGCTCTGGCCTCTGGGCAACTGGTGGGGGATCCGGCGGCCCTGGAGGCGCAGCGGCAGGCTGACGAAAGTTTGGACCATGAGACTCCGCTTGAGGAATTGTTTGAGGATCAGTTGAGCTGTGCCGATTTGGTGGTGCTCACCAAGGTGGATCAGATTACCCAAGAGGAGCAAGCTCGGGTGGAAAGCTGGCTGCGGCACCACTTGCGCCCTGAGGTTCAAATCCTCCCTTGTGAGCGGGGGCAGGTTCCTCCAGAAGTGCTCTTGGGCTTTAATGCAGCGGTGGAAGACCAGCTCGAGCGCCGCCCCAGCCACCACGATCACGGGGAGGAGCATGAGCACGAAGCTTTTGAGTCTTTCTACCTCAGCTTGGAGGGAGGTTATGAGCCGGGATCCCTGGTGGCTCAGCTACGCCGGTTGGCCCAAGAGGAATGCCTTTACCGGATCAAAGGATTTGTGGCCGTTCCCCACAAGCCGATGCGCCTGGTGCTGCAGGGGGTGGGATCCCGATTTGAAACCTACTACGACCGCCCCTGGCGACCCCAGGAGCCGCGCTTGACCCGACTGGTGCTGATTGGGCAAAACCTCAACCGCGAGCGCATTGCCGCCCAGCTCCAGGCCTTGGCCATCAGAGAAACGGTGGCCCCCACCGGCTGATCCCTGTCGGAGGCGAGTGGGATCCCTTGGGTCCTCGGCTCTCATCCCCCCGTCCCAGAGGGAAAGGAAGCAGCGTCCAGTTCTACTGTTACTCAAAGGTGGTCTAGAGGTAGGTATCCAAAAGAGAGGCCACGGTGGGGAAGTGGCAGCGCAAACCCAGGGTTTCTGGGGAAATGGCCGGGTAAACAAAATGGCGCTGGCGCAGACAGAACTCATCCCAGGCTGAAAGCCGCACCCGAAATAGAAAGGCCAAGCCGCGAACGAGAGCCGGGGGCAGAGGCACTCGGAAATAGATCCGTTTTTTGAAATAAGCACACATCTGTTCCACACATTCATCCCAGGAGACGGGGGGATTGCCCAACACCCAATCGCCGCCACCAGGCAGATGGGCCACCCAATAGGCCACCATCTCGGCCACATCGGCAGCGTGGATAAAGTGGAAGCTGGCATCCACCCGCAAAAAGCGGATCAGATCCAGCCAGCGGAGAACGTCCTTGAGGCCGGCAGTGATGTGGGAGTAGGGGTGGTGGGGGCTGCCGCCAAAGAGCAGGGTGGGATAAAGGGTGAGCAGGCGCTCCGGCCAGAAGCCGCTTTCCTGCCGCCGCAGCAGCATCTCGTACTTGCTGCGGATGTAGTCGGTGCCGGCCCGTCCGGCAATGGCCAAAGGCTCCAGGTCCTGGTTCAAAAGGCTGGCCGTGGAAAAGTAGATCACCTGCTGACAGCGCTCCGGATCCAACAACTGAAAGAGCTCCAGGGTGTGGGTAACATTCACGGCCCAAGCCAGGGCGGGATCCCCCCAAGCCGCTGCCATGTGGATCAGCCCATCCATCTGGCGCAGCAGAGCGGCGTGTTCCCGGATGCGTAGGAGATCGCCGGGCACCCAAGTGATGGGGGCAGGGAGTCGTTCCAGGGGCAGCCGTAGGCGGCTGGTCTCGCGGATGAGAACGTACAGGTGGTAGGCAGGCTGCTCAGGAAAATCGGGATCCCTTTGCTGGGCCAGGCGCTCCAACACATAGTGCCCCAGGCAGCCGCTAGCGCCGGTAAGAAACAGGTTTCGCAAGAGGTCTTCCCAACGGGACTCGATGAAAAAAGCTTCTGACTAGTGTACCGCTTCAGCTTCTGTCTGCCGGACTGCCTGAGCCCTCAATTCCCCTGCAAGAGAGCCGCTCGACTTGGCAAACCCCACACTGGAAATCTGGCCGCAAGGATGTCAGCATAGTTCGACAAGAATCCAACTCAAAGAGCGCACCACTTAAGGTATCCATCTGCATCTGTGGCTGTAACCTCCTCTCCGCCTTCCCGTTCCCGCGCTTTTGACCTTTGGCCTCCCCTGGCCTTAGTTTTGCAGCGGATCACCCAAGCCGTACCGGTGCTGCTGTTGATCACGCTGCTCAGTTTTTTGCTGTTGCAACTGGCCCCTGGGGACTTTTTGGATCCCTTGCGGGCGGATCCCAGTGTCAGCCAGGAGTTTATTGCCCAAGAGGAAGCGCGGCTGGGGTTGGATAAGCCCTTGGTTTGGCAGTACTTGACCTGGCTGGGCAACCTGCTGCAAGGGGATTTCGGGGTGAGCTACACCTATCGCGTGCCGGTAGCACAGCTCATCCTCTCCCGCGCCGGCGCTACCTTGCTGTTGGCGGTGTCCTCTGTGGTGCTGACTTGGCTGGTCGCCATTCCCCTAGGGATCCTGGGGGCGCTGCGGCAGAACACCCCCCTGGATCGGGCGTTGCAGTTGCTCAGCTACCTGGGCCAGGCCATGCCCAGCTTCGTGCTGGCCATTTTGCTGCTAATTGTGGCCCAAAACGTGAGCTGGCTGCCGGTAGGGGGGATGACCAGTGTTTATTTTGCCGAGCTTAGTTTGGGGGAAAAGTTGCTGGATCTGGGCCGCCACCTGCTCCTGCCCACGCTGGCCCTGAGCATCACCAGCTTTGCCGGGCTGCAGCGGATTACGCGCGGCAATTTCTTGGATGTGCTGCGGCAGGAATACATCCAGGCGGCGCGGGCCCGTGGGATCCCAGAGTGGCGGGTGATCTGGTTGCACGCGCTGCGCAACGCCGTCAACCCCTTGATCACGATCTTGGGCTTTGAGTTTGCCAATCTGCTCAGCGGCTCTTTTATTGCCGAGTTTTTCTTCAATTGGCCGGGGCTGGGCAAGCTGCTCTTGGAGGCTGTTCAAAGTTTCGACATCAATGTGGTGATGGCGGGGCTTTTGCTGGGGGCCGTGATGCTCATTCTGGGCAATTTGTTGGCCGATTTGCTCCTGATGTGGGTGGATCCCCGGATCCGACCCGACTCACTGCTGTAGTTAACCATTGCTGCTACGGATCCCTCAAACAGGCGGCTCAATTGTGGAGACAATATCCCGAATCACCGCCTCAGCCTCTTGCCGTCGGTTGCCGGCCATCTCTCCCGACCCGGCCAGAGAAACCCGATGGGTCAGTACCGGCACGAACAGTGCTTGCAGATCTTCTGGTAGACAAAAGCTGCGCCCTTTCACCAGCGCCTGAGCCCGTGCTGCCCGCGCCAAGGCCAGGGCTCCACGGGTGGATACCCCCGCCCGCAGCAGCTTGGACACGCGAGTGGCCTGCACCACCTGCAGAAGATAGTCCGCCAGGGATCCATCCAAATACACCTGATCCACCGCCGACTGAATCTCCCGCAACTCCATCAGGGAGAGAACCGGCTGCAGATCATCCACCGGCTCGGCCTGTTGCCGTTGCAACAGCAAGGCTCGCTCTACCTCAGGGCTGGGGTAGCCAATCGACAGCCGCACCAAAAACCGATCCAACTGGCTTTCTGGGAGGGGATAGGTGCCGTGGTACTCCAAAGGATTTTGGGTGGCCAACACCATAAATGGGCTGGGCAGCGGGTAGGTGCGATCGTCCAGCGAAACCTGCTTTTCCGCCATTGCCTCGAGCAGAGCACTCTGGGTGCGGGGCGAGGTGCGGTTGATTTCATCCGCCAAGACCACGTGGGCAAAAATGGGGCCGGGACGAAATTCAAAATCCCCTTTTTCTTTGTTGAAAAGGGTGAGGCCAAGGATATCTGTCGGCAATAGGTCGCTGGTAAATTGAATCCGCTGAAACTTGGCTCCCAAACTGTGGGCGATGGCCCGCGCCAAAGTGGTCTTGCCTACACCGGGCACATCTTCAAGCAAAACATGACCTTCCGCAACCAAGGCCGTGACCACCGCCTGCACCACCTGCGATTTGCCCTGAAACACGGATTCGATATTGGCAATCAGCTTGCCAATCTGTTGGTGCAAGGTTTGTAATCGCTCCGCTGGGATCCGTGCTGAACCAGACCGGGTGCTGACACTCGCCATAAACCATTCCCAAAGGGGCCTATTCCACCTTACAGGCTGGATCCCATTGCCAGCTCAGGGCGGGATCCCGCTAAACCCCAGTGAAAAACCGGAGTATCATAGACCTAAGCCCTCCACAAGGATGGATATCTTGGAACTGTCTTGCAAAAGTGAATATGCTCTCCTGGCCCTTCTGGAATTGGCCCAGCACTACAGTGATGGCCAGGTGCTGCAGATCAAAGAAATTGCGGCCCATCAGTCCATACCCGACCGCTACTTGGAGCAACTGCTGGCCACCTTGCGCAGACAGGGGTTGGTGCGCAGCCAACGGGGATCCAAGGGAGGCTACTTCCTGGCCCGAGCACCCTGGCAGATCTCGCTGCTGGATGTTATCCAGGCCATCGAGGGGGAAGATCTCACCCGCTCCCGCGACTTGCCCTCGGGCGATCTCACCCCAGAGCGGGAAGTGCTCCTGAAGGCCTGGCAAGATGCCCAAGCTGCGGCGGTAGCCATTCTCCAGAAGACCACCCTACAAGACCTCTGCGACCGGCAGGCACAACAGCAACAGGCTCGGCTTATGTACTACATTTAAGCCAGAGGCTGGGATCCTTGGAAGGTTTTGGGTTATCCTGAAACCCACTGCTTTTTGAATTGAGCCCTTCCATGACCGTTCGCTCTTCTCGCTCTCAGGCTGCCGATACGTTTTCCGCGGAAGATTTTGCCCAGGCTTTAGACAAGCAAAACCTCAGCTTTCAACCGGGGCAGGTGGTGCAAGGCCGCATCTTCCAACATCAGAACGATGGCGCTCTGGTGGATATTGGCGGCAAATCCCCGGCCTTTTTGCCCCTCAAGGAAGCAGGGATCCGCCCAGGGGAAGATTTGAGTGCGCTCTTTCCTTTAAAGACAGAAGCCGAGTTTCTCATCCTGCGGGAAGATGCAGAAGGACAAATTGTGCTCTCGGCGCGGCGGCTGAGGCTGAAGCGGCTTTGGGAAGAGCTGGCCCAGAAGCAAGCCAACGGCCAGACGGTAACCGTTCCGGTGATCGCCACCAACAAAGGGGGGGTGGTGGTGGATGTGCAGGGGCTGCGCGGCTTCATTCCCCGCTCCCACCTCAGCCAACGGGAAAGTCTGGAGGAGTTGGTGGGGCAATCCTTGACAGCAAGCTTTATCGAGGTGAACCCAGAAGCCAACAAGCTGGTGCTCTCCCAAAGGGCGGCTGTAAAGTCCGAGAACCTGAGCCGCTACACCAGTGGCCAAGTGGTGGAAGGCAAAGTCAGCGGACTAAAACCCTTCGGTGTGTTTGTGGACTTGGAAGAAGGGGTAACCGGGCTGTTGCACATCAAGCAGGTCAGCCAAAGTTTTGTAGCCTCGCTACCGGATTTGTTCAAACCAGGCCAACGCATCAAAGCTGTTGTCATCGATGTGGATGAGGCCAAGGGACGGATGGCCCTCTCCCTGCGGGTGCTGGAAAAGCATCCGGGCGAGGTGCTGGAGCAGCTGGACAGGGTTATGGAGGAGGCCGAAGAGCGGGCCGGTAAACTCAAGGGGAGAATAACATCCGACGGCCAAGTCATCTGATCCCATTACGGCAATCAGAGGAAAATCACGCAAAGTGGCAAACAAATGATACGTATAACGGTATAGTGCTCAACGCCTTACGGCAATCAGAGGAAAATCACCCGTTTAGCAATCGACTCTGGAAACGTTATGACTAAGTGCTCAACGCCTTACGGCAATCAGAGGAAAATCACTCCAGAGCCCGGCTCAGAATTGGCATGTTTTTGTAGTGCTCAACGCCTTACGGCAATCAGAAGAAAATCACGGAGGTGCCACTCCCGACCGTCTTCGTCATTAGTCGTGCTCAACGCCTTACGGCAATCAGAGGAAAATCACTGGAACTAGAGCGACTGATCCTCTCCAGCTCCACCGCGTGCTCAACGCCTT
>NZ_JANSIK010000144.1:0-12792 GCF_047462035.1 Synechococcus sp. R5-15
GTAGTAATCCGTACTGAGCATATTATACATTATTTTCAGTATAGTTGAGCTTATTATTGACTAGAGTCATCCTCTATCCTTGGTTGACCCTGGGCCTGCTGGTTCCTCTGGCCTATTGGTGTTGCTCTCGCTGGGTTTTTGCCCTGGCCGTGGTGAACTTTGGCCTGGCGTTGCAAGGGTTAGCCGAGCGTTTGGGCAGCTCTTTCCAAGGTTTAACCCTTTTGCATCTGCTTGGTGTTGCAGTTGTGTGGGGGTTGGGTCTGTGGCACCAACGCCATAAGCCTTGGCTAAGCCGGGTTTTAACTGAAGGAAGGGATCCAGAGCTTCCCGGCGAGCTGGAGCAAGGCTTGGATTTGGCCCCGACAGCCCAGAACTTGGCTCTGCTGGGGTTGGGTGTCCTGCTCTATGTCTGGAGCTTCGTCGGGACGTGGGTCGATCTTTCCGAGGATCCCCTCTGGAACGTTGGGGATCCCTGGGCGAGCTTGTCGGCAGTGGGGTTGCTGCTGCTGACGGGCTGGAGCTGGTGGCAGGGTTGGCAGGAGAAGAGATCCCAGCCCGTTTCGTCTTGGCTGAAGGATGCTGCTGTTCTGATTTCTCTGGTTGCCTTGGCGCTTTTGCTGGGGATCGGCAGCTCTGTGCCTTTGAACGTGACGGCAGGAGCAGCCTTGGTCCTCTTTGCCCCCTGGATAGTGACCTTGCTGTTGCTGGGGCTGTCAGCAGTGCTCTGCTGGGAAGGGCTACAGCAAGGGCGGCGGGGGCGCTTCTGGCAGGGACTGTTGGGGCTAACCCTGGTGGTGCTGACCCGCTTTTTCGAGTACCCAACCGGCCTGTTGGCCAAGTCGGCGGTGTTGGTGGCCTGTGGGATCGGGGTAATCTGGCTGGGGCTGAAATTTGAGCGGCGGATTTTCTCCCGTCTCTAATTCTTGCCCTTCTGGGAAGCCAAGCCCCGCTACATGATCAAGCAAAGGAAAAAGCTGGAATTGAGCTGGAATTCACAAGAATTTACAAAGTTTAAGGAACCTGCTTGTATTCCCCAATGTCTTTGCTAGTATATTCTCAGCTTTGGCTTGAGCTGAGAAGGAAGTGGGCATCTCTATCAAGATTTGGAGAATACAAATGAAAGTAGGACTGCGTTTGGGCATTTTGGCTTTGCTACTTACGCCCCTTTGGGAGAGTGGTTCTCTTTTAGGTGTTGCCTTGGCTGAAGATCATCTTTTAGTGGCTCAGGCCCCGGAGCCAGCTGGGCAGCCTATGCCTTCTGTGCCTAGATCGATACCCTCCCCAGTTCCCATAGCTCCGGCAGAATCCTCAGAAACTGTAGATGAGCTATTCCGCCAGGTTCCTTTCCCCCCTTCGCAAAGACTTCTGCCTGACCTTCCGTGCTCGAGACCCATGGTGTTGCGCTCAGTAACCCTCAGCGCTCCTCCGCCAAACCCTGCTTCCCCCCTGCAATCGGAGCTTCACCCCAACATTTGGGCAACTCTCCAGGGCCCTTTCGGGACAGTCAACTGGGGAGATCGCCGACCCGATAAACTCTTTGCTCATACCTTCCAATGGAGCCCCCCTTGTAAAACGGGCTGCCGGATGGGAGGCACCCTTACGTTTACCTATCGCAATAACTTGCGGGCAACAAGTAACACAGCTCCTAATGCCGGGAACGACAGGTACTACCTATTCAACAGCGCGATTTCAACCGGCGGGGTTTTAGCTCCAACTCAAGCGGGGTTTTTGTATACTTTCTCAAGTCCGCCTACCCCAATTCCGCCTGGCCAAACCTTCACCAAAACTCTAACCCTCTCGCCGGCAGAGATTGCCAACAACCGAGTGACCTTAGTAGTTCAAGATGATACGGCGGTTTTGGGAGCTAAGCTAGAGCTTAGATACTGCTGCTGCGAATGCGAATTTCCCATTTGAAGTTGAGTGAAATTTGCCTTAGGGGGAACTTCCGTGCCCCCCTTTTCTTCAACTCCCCCTGGCTGCAGACCTCAAAGCTTACTCAGAAAGGGTGGAAAAGCCTAACGGCGGGCCTGGGCAAAAATGGCTTGCAAAATCTCGTCGGCCCCCTGCCGTTTTAGCTTTTCTGCAAGAGCCATCCCCACTGCCTCGGGATCGGCGGTGGATCCCGTCTGAGTATCGCGGATGAGCCGCCGGCCATCCAGGTCGGCCACCATACCGGTTAGGTGCAGCGCCTCCCCTTGGACTTGGCTGTGAACGCCAATGGGCACTTGACACCCTCCTTCCAAAGCCCGCAGGAAAGCTCGCTCTGCCAAGCAGCGGGCTGTGGCCTCCGCATCGGCCAAGGGTCGGATAAGCTCCAGAATCCGCTCATCTCCCTGCCGACACTCGATTCCCAGGGATCCCTGCCCAACCGCGTACAGAGACACGCTGGGATCCAACACCTCGTGGATCCGGTCGGCTTTGCCCAGACGCTTCAAGCCGGCCACCGCCAAAATCAGGCCATCGTACTCTCCCCTCTCCAGCTTGGCCAAGCGGGTGTTGAGGTTGCCCCGCACATCCTTAAAGTGCAAGTGGGGAAAGGCATGGCGCAGTTGGGCCAGCCGCCGCAGCGATGAAGTGCCGATCACCGTCCCCTCTGGCAGGGTGGCCAGTCGGTAATCCCGGAACTTTTCCCCCACCACCAAAGCATCCAGGGGATCCTCCCGCCGCGTGATCGCCCCCAACACCAAGCCCTCCGGCAGGCGAGTGGGCAAGTCTTTAAGGCTGTGTACCGCCAAGTCGCTGCTGCCGTTGAGCAGGCTAACCTCCAATTCCTTGGTAAAAAGACCTTTGTCCCCAATTTTGGCCAGTGCCACATCCAGGATGATGTCTCCCTGGGTGGAAAGGGTGTTGAGCTCCAGGGGTAATCCCGGATGGTGTTCTTGCAACTGACCCATCACCCACTGGGTCTGCACCAAAGCCAACTCGCTTTTTCGAGAGGCAATCCGCACCGGCTTGGTGATCCCAGCAGAGGGTTTGGAAGGGGTCGAGGCCCGTTCGCTCATGGCTGCCGCAAAAAAGAACACTGTCTCTCACGCTAGCCGAATCTGTGCCAGGGCAAGGCGGCGGCCTTTAAGATCCTTAACCAAAATTGCAGTTTCCCGAAATCAAGACTTTACCGCAGGGATCCCAGCCGGTAGGATAAGTAGATGGATTCTCCGGCTCGGCGGGGGAGGATCCGGTCTGTCAAGCTCCTCTTCCCCAACCCCAGAGCTTTTGAGGGGAGCTTTCTACAATGGGCACAAGCCCCTGGTTTGGTTGGTCGTCTGCCTGGATGAGTCTTATGGAAGAAAACAACGTCAGCAACGGCACTCAATTACTGCTCAAACGCAACATTCCCGTTAAGGTGGTGGTCACACCCCTTTGGAAAAAGGAAATGCAGGAGCAATTAGAGCGGCAGATCGAAGCCACCGATGCTCAGATGCAACAGCTGGAGTTTCAGGGCAAGCGGGCTATTGCCGAACTGGAGAAACAGAGCCCCAACCCCAACAGCCCCCAAGTGCTCCAACAGGTGGAAGCGGTGAAAAGCCGCGTGAACGAGCAGAAAATCCGCCTCTTGGATCAGAAAAACCAATTGTTGCAGCAGATCAACCAACTGAGCACCCTGGAGCTTAACCAAGAAGTGCTGCAGGGCAATGTGGAGAGCTTCTTCCGAGTCCAAAAAGGAGACAACCTGATCCAGAAAATGCAGGTCGAGATCCTTCTGGAAGATGGGGTGATCAAAGAGATTCGCGGTAACCCATAGGCTACTCACCCCCTTGCCGGAGAAGCGGCAGTCGGGATCCCCAATTTTTCTCGCCTGTAGGTTCTCGAGAACTCCGTTTCGCCAACACAATGGGTGACAATAGGTAACAACCTCTTAACAGCCTTTGGGTTAACGCTCGCACAGGCTGGCGAGGTTGGGTAACATTGCCGCCCGGGGGAGGATTCCCATGTCTGAGTTCGTCTGGTCAGAGCCAGAGCCTCTCGAGGATCTTCATCTTCCCGATTGGTTGCTCACCTCGGCCCAGCGCCGCCGTCTCAAGGCTCTGCTGGTTCTGGCCATGGTGTGGGGGTTGGTCAGCCTGATGCATGTGGTGCCGACGGCCCGTTGGATCACCGTTGGTTTGGCCACGTTCATGGTGATCCACATTAGCCGCTTATTTCGCCTGCAACCGGCGACCTCCCTGCCCCCTCTGAGACTTCCTCCTGCCGCTGCGACCCGCCGGGATCCCAGGTCAACAGATAACAGCGATGACCCTAACAACAATGACTCTGTCCTGCCAATGCAACGGGATGGGCAGAGCGGGCTTTCTGAGTTGGGCGGGCTGGCCTTGCCCCGTGTGGCTGTGTTGATCCCAGCCAAGAATGAGAGCGCAGTGCTCCCACGGCTGTTGCACAGCTTGACCCAGCTCCGTTACCCCACCAGCCATCTGGAGCTGTGGGCCATCGACGACAACAGCAGCGATGCCACCCCTGAAGTTCTGCGGGAAGCCCAAAAGCGGATCCCCCATCTGCGGGTTTACCGGCGGCAGCCGGGGCGGGGCGGGGGTAAGTCCGGCGCCCTCAACGAGGTACTGCCCCTGACTCAAGGGGAGATCATCCTGGTCTGCGATGCCGATGCTGTGGTGCCCTCGGATTTTCTTGCCCGCACTCTGCCCTTGTTTGTTCAAGTGGGAAGCCTGCGCAGCCGTTTTGGCAGACGGACGGTAGGCGCTGTCCAGGTGCGCAAGGCCCTGAGCAACCCCAACGTCAACTTCTGGACTCTGGGGCAGGTGGCGGAAATGGCCTCTGATGCTTACTTCCAGCAGCAGCGCGTGGCTGTGAGGGGTATTGGCGAGCTACGTGGCAACGGCCAACTGGTGCGGCGAGATGTTTTGGAAAAGTGCGGCGGCTGGAACGAGGCCACCCTCACCGACGACTTGGATCTCACCTTTAAGCTGCACCTGGCGGGCGTAGATATCGCCTTTCTGCCAGAGCCGGCCATCGTCGAAGAAGGGGTCACCTCTTGGAAAAGCCTCTGGCACCAGCGCTGCCGCTGGGCAGAAGGGGGCTACCAGCGCTATCTCGACTACTGGCCAGGGATCCTCAGTCGCCGCATGGGGATGGCCAAAACGGTGGATCTCTGGGCCTTCTTTATTTCTCAGTACTTGCTGCCGATGGCCTTGGTTCCCGATACCCTCTGGGTGCTGTTGACGGGCCACTCCTCGGTGCTGCTCCCCTTGAACGCTCTGGTGATGGGCTGCTTGACGGTGGCTTTTTACCGGGGGCTACGCCAGGTGGAGGGCTTGCGCGGACGGCGACTTTGGTGGCACACCGCCCTGGGCTTGGTCTACATGCTCCACTGGCTGCCGGTTATGATCGCCACAACCGCTCGCATGTGTGTACAGCCCAAGCGCCTAAGGTGGGTGAAAACTGTTCATCACGGCGCTTGAGGTCATCAAGTTGGATCCAATCCTGCTATCCTAGTCAAGCACCTGCTCACGCCCTGCTCGACCATGGCCCGCCTCTACTACGACACCGACGCCAACCTGGAGCCTTTGGCCGATAAAACCGTTGCCATCATCGGCTACGGCAGCCAAGGCCACGCCCACGCCCTCAATTTGCGCGATAGCGGTGTCCAGGTCATCGTTGGCCTTTACCCTGGCAGCCCTTCCTGGCCCAAAGCCGAGCAAGACGGCTTAATGGTCAAAACGGTGGCGGATGCTGCCGCTGCCGCCGATTGGGTAATGGTTTTGCTGCCCGATGAAGTGCAAAAGGCCGTTTTCCAGGGCGAAATCCGTCCCCACCTGCAGCCGGGGAACGTGCTCCTCTTTGCCCACGGCTTCAACATTCACTTCGGGCAGATCCAGCCGCCGGCAGACGTGGATGTCATCATGGTTGCCCCCAAAGGCCCTGGGCACTTGGTGCGGCGCACCTACCAAGCGGGGGAAGGGGTGCCCTGCCTGTTTGCCGTCTATCAAGATGCCTCGGGAATGGCACGGGAGCGGGCCATGGCCTATGCCAAAGCCATCGGTGGCACGCGGGCCGGCATTTTGGAAACCACCTTCCGGGAAGAGACCGAAACCGACCTCTTTGGCGAGCAGGTGGTGCTCTGCGGTGGGCTGACGGCTCTGATCAAAGCGGGGTTTGAAACCTTGGTGGAAGCGGGCTACCAGCCGGAACTGGCCTACTTCGAGTGCCTGCACGAGGTGAAGCTGATCGTGGATCTCATTGTCGAGGGGGGCTTGGAGAAAATGCGCCACAGCATCTCCAACACGGCAGAATACGGCGACTACACCCGTGGCCCCCGCATCATCACGGAGCAAACCCGCGCCGAGATGAAACGCATCCTCGCCGAGATTCAAAGCGGCCAATTTGCCCGTGAATTTGTCTTGGAAAATCAGGCCGGCAAGCCAGGGCTTACTGCGATGCGGCGCCGCGAGGCCGAACACCCCATTGAACAGGTGGGCAGGGAGCTGCGGGCCATGTTTAGCTGGCTAAAGAAATAGGTCGGATATCTGGAGCTGAGGGTAGACCATCTCTGTGCTGGATCTGAAGCTGCTGCGGGATCGCCCTGAACAGGTACGCCAAGCCCTGCAAAACCGCCGGGCCACAGTCGATCTGGATGGGATCCTGCAGTTGGATCGGGAGCGGCGGCAGTTGGAGGCCCGCAAGGGATCCCTGCAGGCCGAAAGCAACAGCCTCGGCAAAAAAGTCGGCGAGATCATCCGCCAGGGGGCGGATCCCCAAGGCCCCGAAGTGGCGGCCCTGCGGCAGCGGGGGGTGGATCTCAAGGCCGAGATTGCCCAACTGGAGCAGCAGGAACGGGAGCTGGAAGAGGAGATTCGTGCTCGGCTGCTTACCCTGCCCAATTTGCCCCTGCCCAGCGTGCCGGTTGGCCGAGATGAGGCCGACAATGTAGAGGTGCGCCGCTGGGGTGAGGAGCTAAAGCCGGCCCATCCTGTCCTTCCCCATGACGAGATTGCCGAAAAACTGGGGTTGCTGGAGATTGGCCGTGCGGTCAAAGTGGCCCAAAGCCGCTTTGTGGCTATGGTAGGGGCGGGCGCGGCCCTGGAACGGGCTTTGATTGCCATGATGCTGGAGCGCCACGTTGCAGCCGGCTACACCGAGGTGATCCCACCCTTTTTGGTCAACAGCGCCGCTTTGCAGGGGACGGGGCAGTTGCCCAAGTTTGCCGAAGATAGTTTTCGCTGTGCTGATGACGACCTGTGGCTGATCCCGACGGCGGAAGTTCCCCTCACCAACCTGTACCGGGATGAGGTGATCCCTGCAGAGTCTCTTCCTCTTTACTTCTGTGCTTACACCCCTTGTTTTCGCCGTGAGGCGGGCAGCTATGGCCGCGACACCAAGGGGCTGATCCGGTTGCACCAGTTTCAAAAAGTGGAGCTGGTTAAGGTCACTCGCCCAGATCAATCGGAAGCCGAACACGAGAAGCTGGTGCAGGATGCCGAGGCCATCTTACAGATGCTGGAGCTGCCCTACCGGGTGGTGGAGCTGTGTAGCGGCGATTTGGGCTTTGCGGCAGCCCGCTGCTTTGACTTGGAGGTGTGGTTCCCCTCCCAAAATCAATACCGCGAGATCTCCAGTTGCTCCAACTGCTGGGACTTTCAGGCCCGCCGTGCTAACCTGCGCTACAAAGAAGCCGGCCAGAAAGGCACCCAGTTTGTCCACACCCTGAACGGATCTGGCTTGGCGGTGGGGCGCTCTCTGGCTGCCCTGCTGGAAAATCACCAACAGCCGGATGGCTCGATTCGCATTCCCAAGGCGCTGCGTCCCTTTCTCAGCTCCCGCTTTCTCTCGGAAGACGGGATCCTCATTCCTGCTGCCTGAGCTCAAACTCAACCCAGTTTGATTGAGACTCGATTGAGACGCTCCTGCCCACCCGGCAGACGCCCTTATCTTTTCTGCAGTTTGGAAATGAATCAGCTTGACCTGCTCCTCGCTCTACAAGGATGAGGATCCCTGACGCCTCAGGGAGACGTCTCACATAGTCTCACATACAGGTAGTCTTCAAATCCATTTTCCTATTGGGCTATCCTTTCGCTTGGGATTTGCCCTTGAGGCGATCCAACTCAGCTTGCAATTCGGCGATCTTCTGGCGCAAACGGGCCGCTTCTGAAAGTTCGATGGCCGTGCCTGCCTCGCCCTCGGTATCGCTAATGTCATCAATGGTGATCTTGCGGGGACCGGCAGTTTGTCTGTCTTCTCCCTTGCGGTTGGCGTTGGCGGCGATGGCATCCATGTAAGCCCGCGCCTCTTCAGCGGTCATCGCCCCCCGCTCCACCAGCTCGTCCACCAAAGCTTGCGCCTGCTTGCGCAACTCCATCAGACGGATACCCGCTTTGCTGGCCACCTTGGCAGCATTATCCGCCGCCACAGCCGCCAAACCCATGCCGAAGTAAAAGGCTTTTTGAGCCCAGTTGGCGAGGGGATTGTCTGTTTCGGACATAGTGTAATGCGCTGCTAGGGCAAGGAGGAGAGAACCCAGCAGAGAGAAGTAGGGCTGCAAAGGGCGACCCGGGTTGACGCGCCTGCTCAGAGCATCCCGTGGTGCTGCTATCTTCCGATCCTGACACGGTTTGGGCGTCGGAGCTGCACGGACCCAGGTCTTCCAGTAGCCTAGCATTTTTCCCCTCTGCCCTGCTCGGCTTTCTTGGGCAACAGATGGGTTTCTCAGGGGGCTAGGGAGTTTCAGGCGGCTCCAGATAAACAGGGATCCGCTCTACGGCTGTATCGCTGCGCTGCACCTCCTGTTCCTGAACTTGAGGAAGGGTTACCGGCAGGGTAACCGGTTGAGCAACAAAACAACTGGCCACGGGCAGCGCTTGCTCCAGTTCGTCCAGAGGGCGGGGGATCACTGCCACCGCGTGCAATTCCCCAATGCGCTCTGCTTCGTACATGCCGGCATCGATGGCAATGGCCACGTTGGCCACTGTACCGCGGATAATGGCCGTACATAGGCCATCCCCAATGGTCTCGTAGGCCGCCAGTTGGACATCCGCGGTTTTGAGCATGACATCGGCAGCTCCCACCATTGCCGGGAAGCCGCGAGTTTCCAGCAGGCCCACGGCCAAGTTACTGAGGCGGCTGTAGCCGCGGTTTTGTGCCAGTTGAGACAGCTTGCTGCTGATCGGCAGTACCACTTCCAAGTTGGGCAGGGGGCGCGGGATCACCAAACTGGAGATCTCCTCTTGGTCAAACTGGCGGGCCAGCTCAATGCCCTCCTCAATGGCAATGCGCACATCGGCAATTCCCCCCCGCACAATGGCTGTGCAGTAGCCCCCCGAGGTTTTCTCAAAGCCGATCAGCGTCACGCCTGCCGACTTGGTCATAGCGTCGGCAATGCGCACGATGACCGGAAAGCTGCGCGTCTGAATCAGGCCCAGGGAGGTTGACATCGGCATCCTAACTACTCACGCCAGTTTAGCCATCAGAGCCGGCCATCCCCAGAGGAGAGCACCTGTCGATAGGGATAAATCTTGCCCAAGAGGCGATCCAATTCCGAATGGCCAGGGATCCCGTTGAGGTTGCGCGTTTTGGTCCTTGGGGAACCGGACTTTTCTTGGGTTTGCTCGGCAGCTTCCTGCCAGCGGCGGGTTTGCTTTTCAACATTGGCCACCGGAGAACTGGGCGGGGGAGACGGCTCAGGCGACATCTCTGGAGCCATTTCCACTGCCGCCGGCGAGGGCTCTGCCGGGATGGGCTTGCTGCCGCCCGCCTCCTGGAGTTCGAAACCATAGGTGGGATCCCCGAGCAGCGAGCCGGGGGGAATGACTGCTTGGCTGAGCACCGAACAATTCAGCACTGTGGTTTCTGAGCCGATGCAGGCGTTTTTGCCGATGGTGCCCTGCCCGATCACCAGCACCCCCATTCCCAAGGTTGCTCCCGCCTCCACGATGAGGGATCCCCCACAGGCGTGCAGAACGGATCCCATGCCGATACACGCGCCGCGCCCGATGTGAATTCGACAGCCGGGGTTGGCCCGCAGCAGCACCCCTGCCCCAATCCCCACCCCAGCTTCCACCTGTACCTCACCACTGACAAAATAGCGAGTTTCGTCGTTCTGGCCAGGCAAGGCGCGGAGCGTCATGGAGTTGGGCAAAGTAGAGGCCAACAAAGTGCTCCTCATCGCTGGGGGGTTGGGCTTGAACCAACAGAGGTCAAAAAAAGCTGGGATCCCTCAAGGGGTTTGGATGATCTGCTCCAGCACTCGCCGTTTGGCCTTGGGATCGATCCCCAGCAGGCGAACGTATTCTCCCTGGTGTTCCGCCAGGCAGGCTTCTAGAGCCGCCACCACTTGGGGCACTTGGGTGGCCTCGATGGGGCTACAGCTTTGCCAAGAAGAGGTGCGAAAACGGCGCTTGTCCGCATGTTCGGTGCCGATGCGGTAGCCTTGGCTGAGCAACTGCTGCACCTGAGCCACCACCTCGGCATTGAGGCGGGTGCCAGAAGGGGATCCCTTGGGGGCAGAAGCAGGAGCCGCGGCAGCAGCAGCAGATTTTCCGCTAGGGGTTTGGATGATGCGCTCATAGACCCGCCGTTTGCCTTTGGGATCGATCCCCAGCAGGCGCACATATTCTCCCTGGTGCTCCGCCAGGGCAGCCGTCAGCTTAGCCAACACCTCTGGCCCGCGGGTGGCGCGAATGGCCGGCCCACTCTGCCAGGAAGAGGTTTTGAAGCGGCGCTCGTCGGCATATTCGTAGCCGATGCGATAGCCCTGAGCCAGCAGCCGATGCACCTCCTCCTGCACCTCCAGATCCAGGCCGGCACTGCCCCCTGCCGCAGGAGCCGTATCTGCCACCACGCCGGTTCCTGCAGGACTGCTGCTCACCTGGCCTTGCGGGGTTTGAATGACCTTCTCCAGCACCCGCCGTTTGCCTTTGGGATCGATCCCCAACAGGCGCACATATTCTCCCTGGTGCTCTGCTAGGGCAGCCTGAACAGCGGCCAGGATCTCCTGCGGCTGACCGCTCAAATTGCTCAAGGTCTGCCAAGAAGAGGTGCGGTAGCGGCGGGCATCAGCCACCTCCAGGCCAACGCGATACCCCTGCGCCAACAAAGTCCGGATCTCCTCCTCCAGCCCTGAGCCAGAGCGAGAGCCGACCGCCCCAGAACCCGGAGCAGCGGCTGCCGAGACGCGGCTGGGCATCCCAGAGACCAGCGCCGGCCCATCGGGGGTTTGGATGATTTGCTCCAGCACCCGCCGTTTAGCCTTGGGATCGATCCCCAGTAGGCGCACATATTCTCCCTGGTGCTCCGCCAGGATGGCCCCCAGCGATCGCACCACCTCCGCCTCGTGGGTGCTGGCGATTGGGCTTTCGCTTTGCCAGGAAGAGGTTTTGAAGCGGCGAGCATCGGCATACTCTAGCCCCACGCGATAGCCTTGGGCCAACAGGGCACGAATTTGCTCCACCACCTCCGGCTTGAGAGGGGATCCGCCGCCGTTCCGGCCATTGCCGCGATGGGAAGAATGAGTCATGGGTGCCGTCTCCGTAGCCGTTGAGTTAGAGGTGCGCTGCAGTTCGTTGCGGATGGGAGCGATACAGACGAGGTTTTCGCTGCACTGGTAGCCCTCTCGCAGGGCTTGGTTGATGCCGATCACGTGTTGGGCAAACTTGGCATCGCTATCCTGGACGTCGGGCAGCCGGTCGGCCTCGGCCTGGGTGGTGATGATGGATCCAGAAGGCACGTACTTGCCTGGGGGGATCTCCACATCCTGGATCAGGCAATGCAACATGATGATGCAGCCATCCCCAACCCGAGCGTTGAACACCGTCGAGCGGAAGCCAATAAAGCAGTCGTTGCCCACGTAGGCCGGCCCGTGGATCAGAGCCATGTGGGCAATGGAAGTGTTTCTGCCAATCCAAACGGAGTAGGGTTGGCCGTCTTCTCCTATCACCCGCCCCTGTTCCAGGCCGTGGATGACCACCCCATCCTGAATGTTGGATCTGGCGCCAATGTGGAAGGGGGATCCCTCGTCAGCGCGAATGGAAGTTCCCGGGGCGATCAGCACCTCCGCTTCCACCCGCACATCCCCAATGAGGTTGGAGAAAGAATGCACGTAGGCTGTGGGATCGATCTTGGGCTCCGCCAGTCGGCGAGACCAGGGCGTTGGCGGTGCAGCATAGGTGTGAGCAGGCATAACCGTGAGCCTCTAGAACGCAGTAGGGCGGACAAGGGCAGCAAGAGAGATGAGAAGGGAAGGGATCCCAGCTAGCGTTGATCGCGCTTGTTGTAGAGAGAGCGACCGCCAACGCTGACCGTATCGATAATCGCCATCACCACTGCATCCAGCGGGCGAGTCTGGTTTCCTTGCGGCTGGCGAGCGGCACTGCCTTGGCTAACCAGCACCCACTCGTCAATGCCGGCCCCCACCGGATCGGCAGCCACAGCGTAATCGGGTTGCGGCTGGCCCTCGAGATCGACGTACTGCACCAACAAAAACTTCACGCCCGTCAAGCTGGGATCCTTTTGAGTGCTGGTGACGGTGCCCCGCACAATGGCAATACGCATCAGGGACGGGTGAAGGGACGGATGGCATTTACCCCTTCGCGGAACTGAGCCACATCCTCGGTGTAGCGAATGGGCAACACGTACTCCAGGTTCTCGTGGGGACGGGCGATAATGTGCCAAGACAACAACTGGCCGCCGTTCACCCGCTTCACCGAGTCAATGCCGGCAGCCACCGAGGCTTGCACCTCCGAGACATCCCCCCGCACGATCACGGTGACCCGACCGCTGCTGATTTTCTCGTAACCCACCAGGGTAACGCGGGCTGCCTTGACCATGGCGTCGGCAGCTTCTACCACTGCC
>NZ_JANSIK010000145.1:0-1887 GCF_047462035.1 Synechococcus sp. R5-15
CCACGCCGACCCCGACTTCAACACCCACAGCCACGCCAACACCGACGCCCACGCCGGGAGGCTGTGATCCCAACGCCAACCTGATCCCAGTTGGCACTGTCCAGGGCACTGGCTTCACTTCCCCCCTGGTGAACCAAACAGTCACGGTTTCTGGAATCGTAGTAGGAGACTTTGAAAATGAGGGGGTGGCTGGCCAAACCTATCTCCAGGGCTACTACCTACAAGATGATGGTGACGGGAATCCCGCCACATCAGATGGCATCTTCGTTTTCAGTGGCACAGCTAATAACGTCAGGCTTGGGGATAGGGTTCAGGTGACCGGAACGGTTGCTGAGTTCCGCCAGCAAACCCAGCTCTCCAACGTCACCAGCTTTACTGTCTGTAGCTCTGACAATCCGTTGCCGGCCCCAGTGCAGATCTCTCTACCGCTGACTGCGGAGCAAAGGGAAGCTCTGGAAGGAATGCTGGTCACATTTGGAAATCAGCCCCTGTTTGTAACCGACTCCTTCTTGCTGGGACGCCACGGGGAGCTGAGTGTGGCCACAGAGCGGTTGTTCACTCCTACGCAAATTGCGGCTCCCAGCCAGGCAGCTGCCATTCAAGCGGAAAACGACCGAAAGCGGATTCGCATTGATGACCGGCTGCTCACCCAAAACCCAGATCCGGTTATCTACCCCACTCCGGGTGGCCTGAGCGCGGCTAACACTGTGCGCGGCGGCGATCGCGTCAGCAACATCACCGGGATCATGACCCAGTTGCGAGGCCGGAATGTCAGTGGCGATGTGGATGCGACCATCGACTACCGTATCCACCCCAATGATCCCAACAACTTGCCCAGGTTTACAGCCACCAACCCTCGCCCGCAAAACCCACCCTCAGTAGGGGGCTCCCTGAGGGTAGCTAGCTTTAACCTGTTCAACTACTTCAACACCTTCGGCAACGCCTGCTTCCCCAATAACTCCTCCTGTCGGGGAGCCAGCAACGCCACCGAGTTCACCCGCCAGCGGGATAAGCTCATCGAGGCTATTCGCCGCATGGATGCCGATATCGTAGGCCTCAACGAGTTAGAAAACGATGGATACGGTTCGAATAGTTCCATTCAGGATTTGGTGAACGGGCTCAACCAGGTCATGGGGGCAGGAACCTACGCCTTTGTGAATGTTGGAGTGCCCAACCTGGGCGGCGATGCCATCACCAACGGCTTTATCTACAAGCCAGCTACGGTTGAAATTGCCCCCGGCACTAACCCGGCCTTCCTGGACACAGGGGAATTCACCCAAGGCCCCGGACGCTTCCATCGTCCTCCTCTGGCTGTAACCTTCCGGCAGCGGAGCAACAACGCCACCTTCACTGTTGTGGTCAACCACTTCAAGTCCAAGGGTTCTCCCTGCGATCCTATTGACAACGATCCCTTCCAAGGCAATTGCAACGGCAACCGCACCCGGGCCGCTCAGCAACTCTTGAGCTGGCTCGCCACCAATCCAACTGGCTCCACCGATCCGGATGTGTTGATTATGGGGGATCTCAACTCCTACGCTATGGAGGATCCGATCAAAACTCTGGAGGCGGGCGGGTTCATCAACCTCAATGGCTCCAACAGCTACTCCTTTAGCTTCCAAGGACAGTGGGGATCTCTGGATCATGCCCTGGCCAACAGCAGTCTGAGACCCCAAGTTACAGGCTCAGCTAAGTGGCACATCAACGCTGATGAGCCCGTGAGCTTGGACTACACCCTGAGCTTCAAGAGTCCCTCTCAGCAGAGCCTATTCTACGCCAGCGATCCCTTCCGCTCTTCCGACCACGATCCGGTGCTCGTTGGCTTGAACCTGACTCCGGCCCCAACACCGACGCCGACGCCCACACCGACACCGACGCCCACACCGACAC
>NZ_JANSIK010000146.1:0-815 GCF_047462035.1 Synechococcus sp. R5-15
ACAGCGTCGATGGCTACACTGCCTGCCAGAAGGGCATGGGTCTGGGTCGGCCCACCATTGTTGGCCAGTGGCCCAAGGTTCAAAGCTGCTGAGGTCACAGCCGTAAGTCCTGGGCAGCTTCCATCGGTGTCGAGATTCGCCCCGCTGGGGGTGAGAGTGCCAGCGTTGGAACAATTACCTCCGCTTGTACTGTTTGCGACGATTGAGTTCCTAAGGTTGGCTGTGGCACCGTTGAAAATACCTCCACCTTTTGAAGCTGAGTTCGATGCAATTGTCACAAAGCTTAGACTGCTGGTGCCGAGATTGTAAATGCCACCGCCTTTTGTGCCAGCACTATTTCCTGATAGGGTGCTGTTGGTAATGTTTACTGTACTGCTGCTGGAAACATAGATCCCTCCCCCTTCCTGGTTGACATTGTTGAAGGGGATCTTGCTGGCGTTGTTGAAGGAGATCTCGCTGGCGTTGAGGGTTACCTTGCCGCCGTTGCCGTTGTAAATGCCGCCCCCCTTTTCACTAACGTTATTGCCGGAGATCCCTGTTTTGCTGATGTTTGTCGTGCCTAAATTGTAGATGCCGCCCCCTTCCTTGCCAGCACCATTGTTGACAATGCCGGCGTTGGTAACCGTTATCGTGCCGCCGCTGCCGTTGTAGATGCCGCCTCCCTCCTGGCCGGCACCATTGTTGGCAATGCCCGCTGCGTCAATGGTTACTGTGCCCAAGTTGTAGATGCCGCCCCCTTTGTCACCAACGCCATTGTTGGAAATGCCAGTGTTGGTAATTGTTACCTTGCCGCCGCTGCCGTTGTAGATGCCGCC
>NZ_JANSIK010000147.1:0-14523 GCF_047462035.1 Synechococcus sp. R5-15
TATTCTGTACTATAATCAACATGGTTGTACAAAACGGCGTTGCCGGAATCTGGTGCAACTACGCGGTGGGACATCCCGTGTCTGCTCGCAGAGGGTTCTTGCAGTAGCTCCCCGATGAAGCGAGAAGCCCACGCTGTACCTGTAGGGTCAGTGATGGGAGTATGTCACCTAAACGGGGGATCCTCTGGGGTGGGCCAGAGAACCCGTTGCGGCTGTCCGGTGTCCGGCAGGGAGAGGGGAGTGTGGCCAAGGGGCTCCAGAAGCCAGCTACGCTGGGGCGGGCTCCAGTTGCCCTGGCGGGCCTCGATCTCCAGAATGAGCTGGCCATTTTGCTGTCGCAAGCGGAAGAGGGTGGTGGCCCAGGCTCCTGCTCGATGGGCGAGGGTTTCCCCGTCGTCTTCGTAGAGGGTGAAGCTGCCGTTGCCGGGGTAGAGTTTGAGGTGCGGTTGGTCACGGCGCAGGTGGGCGGTGGACGGGCAGGGGGGAGCTAAAGGCAGAACGGAGCCACCCCGCACAAACAGCGGCAGTTGTTCGAGAGGGGCAGGGACGAGAATGTAGCGGGGGCCGGTGTGGGCCTGACCTGTCCACCAATCAAACCAAGTGCCCTGGGGTAGGTAAACAGCGCGGCACCGCACGCCAGGCCGAACCACAGGGGCAGCTAGGAGGGCGGATCCCAGCATGGCTTGATCTGAGATCTCGTAGGTTTGCGGATCGTCGGGAAACTCATAGAGAAGGGGGCGCAAGATGGGGGATCCGGTTTGGCTGGACTCCCAAAAGAGGCTGTAGAGGTAGGGCAGCAGCTGGTAACGCAACTGAATGGCCTGCCGGCAGATGGTTTCCACTTCGAGGCCAAAGCTCCAGGGCTCGTGGGGGCGGGTGCCCAGGGCGCTGTGGCCGCGCATGAGGGGGTAAAGAATTCCCATTTGCATCCAACGGGCAAACAGCTCGGGAGTGGCATTGCCACCGAAGCCGCCGATGTCCGCGCCGACAAAGCTAACTCCCGACAGGCCCAGGTTTAGGAGCATGGGCAGGGACATCTCCAGGTGTTCCCAGGAGGATTGGTTGTCGCCTGTCCAGACGGCAGCCCAGCGCTGGATCCCAGCAAAGCCGGAGCGAGTCAGCACGAAGGGGCGCCGGTTGGGGTTGAGCTGTTCCAAGCCTTCACGGGAAGCGCGTGTCATCAGCAGGCCGTACAGGTTGTGAACTTCGGCGTGGGTGGTGGGTTCGTCGGGTGGGCCTTGGGGGGCATCGAGGGGGATATCGACGATCTGGCCGCCGTCTCCAAAGGGGCGGTCGTTGAGGGCCGGCTCGTTCATGTCGTTCCAGATGCCATCCACACCGGCTTGGGTGAGAACCCGTTGCCAGGATCCCCACCACTGCCGCACTCCGGGGCGCAAGAAGTCGGGAAAGAGGACTTTGCCTGGCCAAACGTAGCCATGGAAGAGGTGGCCGTCGGCGCGGCGGATAAAGAAATCCTGGGCCAAGCCCTCGTCGAAGACGGCGTAGTCGGCTTCGGGCTCGAACTTGACGCCGGGATCCACAATGGCTACCACCCGGAAGCCAGCCTCGTGGAGTTGGGCCATGAGCCGGGCCGGTTCGGGGAAGCGGCGGGGATCCCAGGTGAAGACGCGGTAGCCGCGCATGTAGTCGATATCCAAGTAAATGACGTCGCAGGGGATCTGCCGCTGGCGAAATTGCTGCGCAACGGTTTGAACCTGAGCGGCGCTGGCGTAGCTCCAGCGGCACTGTTGGTAGCCCAAGGCCCAGAGGGGAGGAAGGGGAGGCCGCCCAGTGAGTTGGGTGTAGGTCTCGAGCACCAAGGCCGGGGTGGGGCCGTAGATCAGGTAGTAATCCAGCTCGGGGGCGCGCACCTCGATGGCCCACTGCTCGGGATCGATCTGGCCCAGGTCGAACTGGCTCCAGTGGGTGCAGTGCAGGAAGAGCCCGTAGCAGAGGTTGGGGCGAAGAAACAGGGCGAAGGGAATGGCCTGGTAGAGATTGTCGCTGTGGGCGTCGTAGTTCCAGCAGTCGCGAGTCCAGTGGCTGTAGCGCCGACCCCGTTTGTTGAGTAGCCCCGCCCGTTCCCCTAGGCCATAGATGTGCTCGGCAGGGTGGAGGTGTTTGACCAGGCGGATGCTATCGGATCCCCAGGTAAGCCCAGAGGAGACATCGGCGCAAAACTCTTGCCCTTGAGAGTCTTGAAAACTGAACCGGAGGGGATCCCGATCGATCTGAACTTGCACCTGGGAGGTGGACAGGTGGATTTGGGTGGAGCTTTCCTGCAGTTCAAAGGGAGCCGGCGGCCACTCTTCATCGGCTGGAGCCACATCCCAGGAACGACGGGGCAAAAACGCTCCGCTGGGGCTAAAGCGCAGCCGAAACAGACGGGGGGTGAGCACCTGCATAGACCAGCAGCCCTGGGCACAGATGAGGTGGATCCCTCTGGAGTGGGGCTGGAGCTGCTGCAGGGATCCGCAGGTTGGCCTTTGGGGCGGGCGGGCGGGGGATTGGCCGTTCGCGCCCGCGGGATCGAGTCCCAAGATCTCGCCAGGTTCCAGCATGCTTTGGAGACAGATTGCTGCTCTCAAGGCTAGCCTATGGCCGGGAGGGGACAGGGGGTTGCCCACTCTGGTCCGCAGTGGGTTTTACCCTCATCGGTACCCATCTCCAGAAGAGCAGCAGTAATAATCGACTAGCTCAGACCCCAGAATCCATCGCGAAAACGAGGCGGCAATGGCCATGAGGATCCCGGCGAGCAAACTTCTCTCCGCGCTACTGCTTTTGGGAGGGTTGTCCGCCCCCCCTGCCGTGGTGGCCTATCCGGTCAGCCCTGAAACGGTGATGGCCCTGCAACGGGGGGAGCATGCCCAAGCCCTACCCAGAGCCAGAACGGAGCAAGCGTTTCGGGTGGTTACTTTGGCCCAGGGTTTGGAGCACCCTTGGGGGATGGCCTTTTTGCCGGATGGAACTCTCTTGGTTACCGAACGCCCAGGGCGGCTGCGCCGGGTTACCGACCAGGGGTTGGATCCCCAGCCCATAGCCGGTGTGCCAGAAGTATTTGCCCGCGGACAGGGGGGCCTGCTGGACATTGCCTTGCACCCTAATTACGCGGAGAACGGCTGGATTTACCTGTCCTATGCCGCTCCTGGGCCGGGCGGCGGGGGAACCCGAGTGGCGCGGGCCCGCTTGGGGGAGAAGGGACTCCAGGATCTGGAGGTGATTTTCGACATGGAGCGCAAGACCCCCGCTCAACAGCACTTTGGCTCCCGCCTGGCCTTTGATGAACAGGGATTTCTCTACATCAGCACCGGCGACCGCGGAGAGCGGCATCGGGCCCAGGATCTGGGGGATGCTGCCGGCAAGGTGTTGCGCGTCACTGATTCAGGAGGGATCCCGGCGGACAACCCATTTGTCGGCCAAGCAGGGGCTTTGCCGGAAACTTTTACCTATGGCCACCGCAACATTCAGGGAATGGCCCGCCACCCTGAAACAGGGGCAATTTGGTCCCATGAACATGGGCCGCAGGGTGGGGACGAGATCAACATCTTGGCCCCCGGCGTCAACTACGGCTGGCCCCTAATCACCCACGGTCGAGAATATACGGGAGAACCCGTCGGCCAAGGACTGGCGGCAGCTCCCGGCTTGGCTTCCCCTCTGCTGCACTGGACGCCCTCTATCGCTCCTTCTGGCATGACTTTCTACACAGGGGAGGCTTTCCCCGAATGGCGGGGCAACCTATTTGTGGGGGCGCTGGCCGGGCAACACCTGGCGCGCTTGGTACTGGATGGAGAGCGGGTGGTGGCGGAAGAGCGCCTGCTGGAAGGGGCGGTGGGTCGCATTCGCGATGTGCGGCAGGGGCCGGATGGACTCCTTTACCTGTTGACGGACGCCCCGAATGGATCCCTGCTGCGCCTGGAGCCAGCACCCTGAAGGCATCGGCTTGGAGGAGAAGAGGAGCTGCCTTGATCCCGCTTGCAACCGTCTGGCGGGACGGGGATTTTCTCCAGAGTAGGGCTGGGGAACTCAGAAGCTGAGGCTCTCCCAAGAAACGTTGATGTCTTCCAAAAGCAGCGACTTGTTGTAGATCTGCAGGATAATCAACAAAAAGACGGCGAATAGGGCCATGAAGACCGCCATCAGGGGCGTGGTGCCCCAGCCGGGAGCCACTTTGCCGTATTCCGAGTTGAGAGGACGCAGCAGATCGCCCAGTTTGGTACGAATGGCCATAGGTTCTCGCTCAGAAACCGAACACGTTGACGAAGTCGAAGATAGCAGGCTCGAAGGCGGATCCCTGGTGCTCAGCACCGCTAAAGCAGCCGCCTTTTAAAATCACGCTATCAGAATCTGGCCGAACCTTTTTGTCTTGGGCAATGAATTGTAAACTTGTGTAATACTGTAGTCGAATACTCTCAGGATCAAAGACAACGATATGGAGCCCACCTTTTCCCTGATTGTGGCGATTGCGGCAGTTACCATCTGCATCACTGCGTTTGCCATCTACACAGCCTTTGGCCCCCCTTCCAAGGACTTGCAGGATCCCTACGAGATGCACGAGGATTAAGGCCTGTCGTTGGGATATCTGGGTAAATGTCTGCTCGGCTGATCCCCCGTCTCTCCTTTCACAAGTACCAGGGGTTGGGGAACGATTTTATCTTGGTGGACAACCGCTGGCAGTCTCAACCCTGCTTGAGCCCGGAAGAGGCCGTCGCCCTTTGCAATCGCCGCTTTGGGGTAGGAGCCGATGGGGTTATCTTCCTGCTGCCGGGGCAGGAGGGGGCAGATTTCAGCATGCGCCTATTCAACAGCGACGGTTCCGAGGCGGAGATGTGCGGCAATGGGATCCGCTGTTTGGCCCGCTTTCTGCAGGACTTGGGGATCCCAGGTCGGGATGGCGCCTACCAGATCCACACCTTGGCGGGGCGAATCGTGCCGCAGGTGCGGGCAGATGGGCTGGTCACAGTGGACATGGGGATCCCTCGCCTTTTGGCCAAGCAGATCCCCACCACCCTGGTCGAACCGGATGAGAAGGTCATTCGGCAGCCGCTTGCAGTGGCCGGGCGAGAGTGGCGGGTGACGGCGGTGAGCATGGGCAACCCCCATTGTGTGGTCTTCCTGGAAGAAGAGGGATCCCTGGAAGAGCTGGATTTGGCGGCTGTGGGCCCCCTGTTTGAGCATCATCCGGCCTTTCCTGAGCGCACCAACACCGAATTTGCGCAGGTGCTCAGCCCGACTCGTTTGCGCCTACGGGTTTGGGAGCGGGGAGCAGGGGCAACGCTGGCTTGTGGGACGGGTGCCTGTGCTGTTTTGGTGGCTGCTGTTTTGGAGGAGCGCGCAGAATCGCAAGCTACAGTAGAACTGCCGGGAGGAAATCTGGAAATTCGCTGGGATCCGAGCACACAGCACGTGTGGATGACCGGCCCTGCCCTGCACGTCTTCAGCGGCACCACTGCCGGTTGAGAACTAGGCTCCCAGACCCAACAGGAGGATGGCCAGGAGGCCGAGGATCCCATAGGCAACGCTCCAGCCCTGCCGCCAGATCAGCGCCACTGCCAGGCCCAATAAGACCAAGCCCAAGCCCAGGCCAAGGCGGAGAAATAGAGGGTGTACAAACTGGCTGAGGGAGCGTTTGAGCCAGGGGAAGATCACCCCCAAGGCGAAGGCCAGTCCTACGGGGATCCAATCGATCCAACCTGTCTGCTCCCAGCCCCCCAACAGGTAAAAGCCGCCCAGACAAAGGCCCAGGCAGAAAAACAGCACCCGCATGCCGGGATAGTCTTGTCGATAGTTGAAAGCAAGGCTTCGGAGCTCCTTGGGGTGGGCCAAGACCAATGGCTCTACAGCAAAGCTTTCGCTCCACTCCGGCGCTTCTTCAGTTTGTCCGCGGCACCAAAGGTAAACGTTGACCTTGCGCAACCCTTGCAGCAGAGAGGCTTCCACCGCACTGCGCACCACCTCCATCACCTGCAGGGTATCCACCACATCGCCCGGCAGCCGTTCCAGCAGCACGTTGAGAACAGGCCCCTTCAGCTCGGCTCGGCCAAACAGCCGCAAGTTGGCAAGCTTGTAATCGAGGATTTGGTTCAAGATTTTGAGCTGGCGGCGCATGGGATCCCGTAAACAGTGAACCGTCGTTCGAATGGTTGACTTCAAGCTTCAACATGACCGGTATGACCAGTTTAATGGCTTGGGCCAGAGCAGCAGAGGAGAGGCGTTGCCGGTGTGAAAGGGAAGTGGGACTATCCCATGAGGGTGCGAATGCACCGGCGAATGCTGAGGTTGGATTGCTCCAAGTCGGCAAATCCGCTCAGAAGAGTTCCCTGGCCGTCCAACAGCAACAAAACAGCCTGGCGGCGAAAATTGATCCCAGGCAAAGCTGCAGCGGCTATTTCTTGCAGCTTCTGGATGGTTGCTCCCTCAAAATCGACCGAGACATACACAAACGGAGAAACCAGGCGGGGATCCGTCGGTACACTCTCCCGGATGGCCTGCAAAACCAAGTGGCGCACCAGCAGCAGCCCCCTGCCATCCACCAGCACGATCTGGCGCAGCCGAGGGTTTTGCCCAAACTCCAGGGCCAAACTTTTGGAGAGGGCTTCCGATTGCGAGCGGGTTTGGCTGTTGGTCAAGATCAACGCTTGAATGCCCTCATACCGACTTAGGTCAAGCCGATCCCCAGAAACGCTTTCCACCTTGAGGTCAAGAGATGTTTTGGGGTTGCCGTTGCTGGGGCAGTTGCCAGCTTGGGCGGGATCGAACGCACCTTGAGAAAGCAGGGCAAGGGTGGCAAACCCCAAAGCCACAAGTCTCTTTTGAACGCAAAGCCAGCAGCGGTTAGCCGGGGCACAGCAGCAGGACAGCACTCGGTTCATGGCGGGGAGCTCTGGAGCGGGCCGGCCAAATCTTAACCGATCTTCATCTTTGGTGCTCCAAAATGCCCTCTGGGCTTCTCATCCCCATTGGGTTGGTGCCCATAATGGAAGGCAGTTTCTGGTTTGCTGGCCATGACTCACGCCTCTTTGCTGGATGCCCTCAACCCTTCTCAACGGCAAGCGGTGCAACACTTTTGTGGCCCGCTGCTGGTGGTGGCGGGGGCAGGTTCCGGCAAGACGCGCGCCCTCACCCACCGCATTGCCTACCTGGTTCGCCACTATCGGGTGGATCCAGGAGAAATTTTGGCCGTGACCTTCACCAACAAGGCCGCCCGTGAGATGAAAGAGCGCATTGAGCAGCTCTTTGCCGAACAAGAAGCTCAAGAACAATTTGGGATCCCCTTAGAGGAATTGGAGCCGGCCCAGGCAACGCGACTAAAATCTGCTGTTTACCACCGCTGGATTAAGCCTCTTTGGATTGGCACGTTCCACAGCTTATTTGCCCAGATCCTGCGCCTGGAGATCGAAAAATATCAGGATCCCAAGGGGCGCAAGTGGACTCGCCACTTCTCGA
Organism: Synechococcus sp. R5-15; assembly: GCF_047462035.1. NCBI lineage: Bacteria > Bacillati > Cyanobacteriota > Cyanophyceae > Synechococcales > Synechococcaceae > Synechococcus > Synechococcus sp. R5-15. Next base: position 7,444 of record NZ_JANSIK010000147.1, read on the forward strand.
TCTTCGATGAATCAGATGCCCAATCTCTGGTGAAGGAGATTGTAACCAAGCAACTGAACTTGGATGAGCGCAAGTTTGACCCAAGGTCGGTACGCTACGCCATTAGCAATGCCAAAAACCAAGGTTGGACTCCTGCCGACCTGGAGCGCAATCAGCCCAACTTCCGTGGCCGTACCATTGCCCAAGTTTACGAAATCTATGAAGACCAACTGGCAGCCAACAATGCTCTGGACTTTGATAACTTGATTTGGATACCGGTGCAGCTTTTTCGACAAAACGAGCAGGTGTTGGCTTACTGGCACCAACGATTTCGACACATTTTGGTGGATGAATACCAAGACACCAACCGCACTCAGTATGAGTTGATTCGTCTGTTGGCCACCAACGGCGAGACCTGCAGATCTCGGTTGGATTGGAGAAACCGATCGATCTTTGTGGTGGGAGATGCCGATCAAAGCATCTATCGGTTTCGCGGGGCAGATTTTACCATTTTGCTGGAGTTTCAAGAGACCTTTGGAGATGGTCTCCCGGATGATGATACCCGCACCATGATCAAGCTGGAGGAGAACTATCGCTCTACAGCTACCATTCTGCAGGCAGCTAACGCTCTCATCGAGAAAAATACAGAGCGCATTGATAAAGTTCTCAGGCCAACCCGTCAGCAAGGAAGTCCGATTTTCCTTCATCAGGCGGATGACGAGATTGCAGAGGCTGAGTTTGTTGTCAATACCATCCGGCGGTTACACAGCCAAAATGCCAATGCTTTTTCCTGGGGAGATTTTGCCATTCTCTACCGCATCAACGCTCAATCCCGTCCTTTTGAAGAGGTCTTGCTGCGGTGGGGGATCCCTTACACGGTGGTGGGCGGACTGCGATTTTACGATCGCAAAGAAATTAAGGATGTCCTGGCCTATTTGCGGGTTGTGGCCAACCCTGCCGACTCCTTTAGCCTGCTGCGAATTATTAACGTGCCGCGCCGTGGCATCGGCAAATCTACTCTGGACAAGCTGACCGAAGCGGCGGCGGCTCTCAACGTGCCTTTGTGGGAAATTCTCAGCGATGAAACCTCTGTAAGTAGCTTGGCGGGCCGTTCGGCTAAGCCTGTCATTCAGTTTGCTCAGTTGATTCAGCACTGGCATCGACAGGCTTCTCAAACCTCAGCCGCCACCCTTATCGAAGGGCTGCTGCGGGATTCCGGCTATTTGGAGGATCTCAAGGCACAGGGTACAGACGAAGCCGAAGAAAGAGCGGCCAACGTGATGGAACTTTACAATGCCGCCCGCCAATTCGAGGAAGAACAGGAGGATCCCAGCCTTGAGGCTTTTTTGAGCAATGTGTCTTTGGCTTCCGACTTGGACAACCTTCAGGAAGGTGCTGAGAAAGTTTCGCTAATGACGTTGCACTCTTCCAAAGGTTTGGAGTTTCCTGTTGTGTTCTTGGTGGGGGTGGAACAGGGTCTGTTTCCCAATTTCCGGGCTTTGGAGGATCCCGCTGCTTTGGAAGAAGAGCGACGCCTTTGCTACGTGGGCATTACCCGTGCCCGTGAGCAGTTGTATATCAGCCACGCCAGGGAAAGGATGCTCTACGGCAACCGCGAACCAGCTATTCCTTCGGTATTTTTAAGTGAACTGCCCCAAGAGTTAATCGAATTCGACAGACGCGGAGCCGTTTCTCGACAGCTCTCCCACGGCAGTGGACTGTCCCTTTCAGATGCACCCAAGGCCAGGCCCAATCGCCGCCAAAGCCGTTCAGAACAGTGGGCGATTGGAGATCGTTTGCAACATCCCCAATTCGGACAAGGCCAGATTACCCATGTGTTCGGCAGTGGTGAACGGGTCACGATTGCGGTGAGGTTTCCCGCTATCGGTCAACAGAAAATCTTGGATCCCCGTATCGCTCCTATTCAAAAGCTTAGCTAGGCGGCTGAACTCGGAAGGGCTCCAGCGATGAAGAGAGGCAAAGGGAAGTGCTGTAGAAGTCCGTAGCTCATTCGAGATTGCCTTGCCGTTGACGTCGTTGGTGATCCCTTGCTTTATATGTGTTTGCTTTATATGTGTTGCTGCACGACGGGGAAAGCAAAACCTCAGCTCCCCCTTTCCCTGATTTGACCGTTGCCCAACCCTCGGCCTTACCTCTGCCCCCTCGTCACTAATTGCTTGTAATTGCTTGACTACCCGATCTTGGGATCCCTCGCCAGGCTTAACCCAGTCGGCTGGGACTGAGTTGTCTCGGCTCTGTCCGGTACCAGGCGCAGGGGCGGGCCAAAGCGGCCAACCGCTACAGTGTTGTTCAGGGCCGGGATCTGGCGGATGGATCCCTGGCGTAGGCAGCGGTGTAGACGGCGCAGCAGGAAGAGGTCGGCTTCGGAGCACTCCTCTCGAAATAGCCTTACGTTAAGTTCGTGTTCCTGAGCAGCGGTGAGCAAACCGGTCATCATGGCGGTTTGAATGATCTGCTGCACGGTTATGGTTGTCGCTTCATCCATAGGTTTAGGCGATTGGATGGAGACCTTTTGCTGCTCTTATTCTCGACAAATCCCTCTGATATTGACTCCGCCAAATAGCGGATTCGGTATGCGCGCACTTTGTCTTCTTTCTCGGTGCTCGGAAATAGGTCTTTCCAGATACCCATTGACCTTCTGAGCCATCCGGATTCCGTGTAGGCGAAAAGCTTGAAATCTTTGTGTCACAAGCCTTTCTAATCGAAGTGGGAGCAGAGCCAACAATTGGATACGTAGGGATCCCATCCTCACTGCAGTACAAAATTAGACTCAACAGTGAGTTGCTTGAACTTGCCAAAGAGGTGCTGATCCCATGATTTTTCGAGCTGTTGTTTGAGGCCGTAACAGATATCTGTGGCAATACGGAACTGAGAAGCGATGTTCGTCACCGACAAATGGCGTAGGGTTGCTCGGCTTTTTGTCTGTACCTTGTCGGCAATGAAGGCATAGAGGATGAGCAACAGCCTTGTGTTAGGGTGGGGGCATTCTAGGGTGGCAATGGGCTGTGTCAGAAACTCCACAAACAGTCGGCTGTGCTGCCCCTCTGGGCTGCTGTGGCTGCGGCTGTTTGGGCCTGCTGGCGGTGTTGGGCCTGGGGCTGGCGGGGGCAGGGATCCTGATCTGGAATGGGATCCGTGCCTCAGGAGCCTATCGCACCTACCAATTGGCGGTGGAGCAGCTCAAACAAAATGCTGTGGTGGTGGAACGTCTGGGGGAACCCTTGAGGCCGGGATGGCCCTCGCGGCTGCGTTTTCAGGAAGATGAGGAAGCCGGTTGGGTGTGTCTGTTCTTTTTGATTACAGGGGCCCAGCGCACCGGCGATGTGGTGGTGGAATCGGAGCGGGGCATGGCCGGCTCGGCATGGCAGTTGCGCCATCTGCAAGTGAAAGTTGACGGGGATCCGCAGGCCATTCAGGTCATCGAGGGGGAATCTCGGTGTGAAAAGGAAGAGTCGGATGGAGAAGCCCTGCCCCTGCAGCCAGAAGGCGACATCTAGGTAGCCGGATATGCTCAGCCGCGGGTAGAGTCAAAAGGACTCCGTCCCGCTGACGCGAACGGTTGTGGCCTTGTTGGATCCCTATGCGGTCGCTCCCTTACCTGCGCTTGCTGCTGTTGTTGGCGCTGTTGGCCTCGTTCACCGGGCTGATCGTCTGGCTGATCCAATCGTTTCTCGATCTGTACTACGCCACCCGCTACCACCCGATTTTGGGGGGGCTGTTGATTGGGGTGCTGCTGCTGCTGCTGCTGGTGTTTTTGGCCGCTGCCATCTACTACTTGTTTCTGTTTCGCCAACCCGCCCCCAGCAGGAGGGAAATTACCCAACCCCTTGCCTTGCCGGAGACGGCTTTGGAAAAGCGGAAAGCGGCGCAACAGAACTTGGCTCAACTGGAGGCGCAGCTAGCGCAAATCCAGGATGAAGTGGCGCGGGCAGCGCTGGCGGAGCGGTCGGCTCTGCTGGCCCAACAGTTGGCCCAGCCCCAGCTGAAGGTGGTGGTCTTCGGCACTGGGTCGGCGGGCAAGACTTCTTTGGTCAACGCGCTGCTGGGGCGGCGGGCGGGGGCGGTGGCGGCCACTCTGGGCACCACCCAGGCGGTGGCTTGTTACGATTGGAACTTGCCTGGGATCCCGCAGCCGGTGCAGATCCTGGATTGCCCCGGCATTTTGGAGATCGGCCCGGCAGGGGTGATGCGGGAACAGGAGGCGCAAGCCCAAGCCCAAGCTGCCGATCTGCTGCTGGTGGTGGTGGATGGGGATCTGCGCCAGTCAGAGGTGGATCCCTTGCGCCGGTTGATCGCCCTGGGCAAACGGGCCTTGCTGATCCTGAACAAAGCGGATCGCTACACCTCAGAAGAACGGCAGATCCTCTTGCAACGCCTGCGGGAGCGGGTCTACCCCCTGATTCCACCTCAGGATGTGTTGATGGCTGCCGCTGCTCCAGCCCCTGTGCGGGTGGGATCCCAAACCTGGCGACCGGAGCCGGAGGTGGCGGCGGTGCGGGATCGCGTGCAGGCGGTGCTCTATGCCGAGGGGGGATCCCTGGCCTTGGACAATGCCCTGCTGCAATCGCAACAGTTGGGGGAAGAGGCCAAACGGATTCTCCAAGCCCAACTGCGCCGGCAGGCGGAGGAGGTGATCGATCGCTTTCAGTGGATTGTTACAGGAGTGGTGTTCGCCAACCCCATCCCGGCGGTGGATCTGCTGGCCATTGCCGCCATCAACGCCCAGATGGTGGTGGAACTGGGATCCCTTTACGGCTGCAAGATGGATCTGCAGCAGGGGCGGGAGCTGGCCTTGTCTCTGGCCAAAACCTTAGCCGGCTTGGGCTTGGTGGAAGGAGCGATCCAACTGACCACGGGGATCTTGGCCACCGTTGCCGAAGTGAGCGTCGTCGGTTTTCTGGCGACAGCCCCCATTCAGGCAGCCAGTGCTGGCTATCTCACCCGCATTGCCGGCAAGAGCTTCATTGAGTATTTCCAGCACAACCAAAGCTGGGGAGAAGGGGGGATGCAGGCGGTGGTCAAAGCCCAGGTGCAAAATACCCAAAAATCCGGTTGGCTCAAAGAGTTTGTCCGCGAGGCTTCCCGGCGCATCTTCCGAAATGGGATGGCCAACCCAAGGGATCCCTAATGGCCGCTCAGGGCAATATCCGTCGGCAGGAAGGCCAGCTTCAGTTGCGCCACATAATCGGCGTAGCTCAGTGCCGGCCCAGTGTCCCAATCCGCCAAGCCATGCATGCACTTCGACCATTGAATGAAGGCGGCAGGATAGATATAGGCCAAACTGGGATCCTGCAAAACCTCTTTGGGCAGTGGAGAGGCCGACTTCAGCACTGCCAACAGAGCCGGCGGCTTGTGGAGAATCCCGCGCGTGGCCTCAATCTGCTCTGGGGAAACCCTAAACTTGGTGGCGATAAACGGGATCACTCTGGAAATGGCCATCACCCAACACCAACCTCGCCTATAGAGGTAGGTTGCCCCCAAGCCGAGGGGCTGGCCTCAGGGATCCTACGGAGAGCGGAAAAGAGGGATGAACATTGGCGAGGATGGCCGTGGGCGGGCCTGGGATCCCCTTGCTTGGAGCCGCTGCTCCTCGTTATCCTAGTAAAGCTGAAAAATCTGGGGAAACAGTGAGCCGTGGCTAAAAAGAGCATGATCGAGCGGGAGAAAAAGCGCCAACGCTTGGTCGAGAAGTATCGGGAGAAGCGCCAACAACTGAAAGCGGCCATGGCCGATCCCAACATCGACCAGGCCACCCGCATGGAGCTACACGCCCAACTGCAAAAACTCCCTCGGGCCAGCTCGCCCACACGCCTGCGCAACCGCTGCTGGAAAACCGGGCGTCCCCGGGGTTACTTCCGCGATTTCGGCCTGTGCCGCAACAGCCTGCGGGAAATGGCCCACAGAGGCTTATTGCCAGGTGTGGTCAAGTCTAGCTGGTAGTTGCCTGGCCTTCGCCGCTTGGTTATGCAGCCAAAACACCCTTTTGAGAGATCCTGAGTGGGCCTGCAACCTTTCCAGCTCTGCGACGAAGATCTCACCCCTGCAATGGCAAAGGCCCTGGCCAGGGAACCTTACCTGGCCGTGGATACAGAAACAATGGGGCTGATCCCGCAGCGGGACAGGCTCTGCGTGGTGCAAATCGCCAACCCTGCCGGCGAGGTGGTGTTGTTGCGGTTGAGCCGTGGAGTAAAGCAGGCCCCCTTTTTGGCGCAGCTGCTGATGGCTCCAAGCATTGAGAAGATCTTCCACTACGCCCGCTTTGACCTGGCCATGCTGCGCTATCACCTGGGGATCCGGGCGTGGCCCGTCTTTTGCACCAAAATTGCCAGCAAACTGGCCCGCACCTACACCAGCAAACACAGCCTCAAAGATGTGGTGAGCGAGCTGTGCGGGGTCGAACTCAACAAAGCTGCCCAAAGCTCCGACTGGGGGGCCGTCCACGCGCTATCCGCCGAACAGCTGGAATATGCCGCCAACGATGTTCGCTATTTGATCCCGGTGCGCCACAAGTTGGCGGAGATGTTACGGCGGGAAGAACGCTGGGAGTTGGCGCAGCAGTGTTTCCAACATTTGCCTACTTTGGTAGAGCTGGATCTGTTGGGCTTCAGTAACGTCTTCGAACATCAGTAGGCGGGGCTTTACTTGATAGACAGTCACCGAATTTTCGGGCTGGAGGCCCGCACCATAGCCGCAGGCTTGGTGTCGGGAGGAAAGTCCTCCTCTATATAGGTTTGCTGGTCAAAGTCTGGATGAGCTACGATAGGCCCATGAGCCAGACTATATCGGTACGTTGCAAGCTGATAGTCCCTGTAGAGTTGCGTCAAGAGATTGACCGCACCTTGCAGAGATTTGCTGACGCTTGTAACCAGATCTTGGATACCGCCAAGCGCGAGAAGTGCTGGAATACCGCCAAACTGCACCACTTGGTCTATCGACCGGTAAGAGCGGCTACGGGGCTGAAGGCTAATCACGTCTGTCAAGCGCTCCGCCGTGTGATTAGCAACGCCAAAGCGGTGAAGCAAGTCCACAAGTTCCGCCCCACCAGTCTGACTTTGGACGCTCGTACTTTTAAGTACCGAG
>NZ_JANSIK010000148.1:0-2484 GCF_047462035.1 Synechococcus sp. R5-15
AACGCCTTGAGCTTACAGGATATGGTCAGGACTTGGCTCATAAGTTCATTGTACTTCATCAAAGCGCATTTCTCCCGGCACTGACCCTACGGGTACAGTGCGGGGCTCCTGCGATTTCTAGCTGAAGAGCGATCTGCACGCCCGGTAAGAAGTCAGCAAGCTGCCCTGAGGGATCCCCTTATTCAGGATCCACCAGGGATCCCATGAACAACACGGTTTGGGCCGCTGGGTTGCCGCCGGATCCGGAGGCCACAATGGCAAACCAGAAGGGCCGATCTGCCACAAATTGAAAGGGCTCTTGCCGGTCGACAGCAGTCCGGGAGACGATCACCCCAGTAGCGGCTGCCGCCTCGGATCCCTCTTCGTTCACTTCAATTGCTGCTTTGTGCAGGACTTTGCTGATCCGCGCTGGCTCTGGGGTCATCTGGCTGAAATCAGCTCGGTTGGAAAAGGCAACTCCCAGGCCCAACTGCTGCAGAACGGAAGTGAGATCCGTTTCATAAGCCAATTCAAATCTCGGGATCCGTACCGAACCGGCACGGGGGCGCAGGGATCCCGTCCATTCTTGCCAAGTTTCCGGGCTCAGCTCTGCCCGCAGCGATTCCAGCTTCACTCCCTTCTTGGGCAGCAGGATCAGCATTTCCAGTTCTCCTTCCCCGTAGGGCAGGCTCACCACCTGCAACTGCTCGGTTTCCAGGTAGTCGTAACGACCTGATTGAACCATCATGGGTACTCGGACGCGGCGGCCATCCAACCGAGTAAAGGGCTGAGTTTGGGTGCGCTCCGGATCGAAGGGCTGAGTCCACTCGCCTTTGAAGTAGATGGCATTGAGCAAAACCATCAAATCCTCGCGGCTGAGGCGATCCACAATGCGGTTGATCTTGCCCTGGGTGCGCTCGGCCACCCAGCCGTTGATCTGGTTCACCGTTTGCCGGGATCCCAAATCCACCCGATTCACCACCGCTTGGTAGTAGGTGGCTAAAGCCTGCAAAAACTGGGGCTGTAAGGTGAGGGTTTGATCCACCCAGAGGCCGTTGGCCATTTGCACCTGGACTGGCCCTCCTGCCGGGGATCCCTCCGCCAGCCAGCCCACCATTTGGGCATTGCTCCAGTTCAACTCATTGAGGGAAAGGTCCTGTGCCTCCAGCACCTCGGCCATTGCCGTTTGAGTCTCCCCAGAGGCGCCGTTGTAGAGCATGCTCAGGGCCAGGCGGATGCTCAAGGGGGAGAAAAAGAGGTTCTCTTGGGGCTGCTGCCGGAGCAGGTGATCAAACAGTTTCAGCGCAAAGCGGCTTTGGGCTTGTTGGGCCACGGTCTTTTCCCCATACCCTTCCCCATAGGTCACCGTTGGCTCAAAGGGAATCCGCACCGGGGTTTCCTGTGAACGGGATCCCATCCCGTGAGTGGGCCAGAGGCCCAGGCTCAGTAAACCCAGCAGAGCCAGAAGCGGGATCCGGCTCACCGAGGATCTATTGAATCTATTGAAATTGAAATTGAAAGGGTCTTTCATACGGCTCTCCTGGCAGGGTGGGGAACGATAAAGTCTATGGCTATGCTATCGGGTCGGTTGCGGGCTGCTCTTGCCCAGGGACGCCATTTCCGCTGCGCTCAAGGTGGAAAGACGCAGGCAGCTTCCGGCAAGCAAGAATTGGCAAGGCCCTCCCAGGGGGGAACTTCCTGCGTCTGGCTGGTCAAGTCGCGGCAGCAGCGTCCGGCGCGATAGGATGAAGCCTGCACAGGAGAGCGCCACATGGTTCTGTTCACGATACACGTTCCAAAAGGGTGCAGAGTCGCCTTGGGCCTGGCTCTACTGCTCCTGGGATCCGGCTTGGGATGTACTGCTGCCACGGAGAGATCTCCCGCCTCACAAACTCAGGTAACCGAAGCCATCTCTCCATCCCCCCCAGCCATAGGGCAGCCCCAGCAACTGCCGGTTGAAGCCGAAGTCACCCTTGCCGGCCAACGCTTTGAGCTAGAGGTGGCCCGCACCCCTGAGCAACAGCGCTTGGGCCTGATGTTTCGCACCGATTTGCCGCCGGATCGGGGCATGTGGTTTCCCTTTGATCCGCCCCAGCCAGCTTCTTTTTGGATGTTCAACACCCTGATCAACCTGGACATCATTTTCCTTCACCAAGGCAAGGTGGTGTACATTGCCGCCGATGTGCCCGGCTGCCCCGCCCAACCCTGCCCCACCTATGGGCCGCCTCCTTCCCAGTTGGTGGACGGTGTGCTGGAGTTTCGCGGCGGGACGGCTGCCGCTTTGGGTTTGGCCGTTGGAGATCCGGTCGAGATCCGAGAGCTTCAGCCCGCAGCCCCTTGATTTCTACCTCCCTTGGGGACAAGGAAGACGGGCTCGAAGATGATCTTTTGAAGAATTTTTGCGATGATTTTTGAGGGTTGCTAACTAAGCCTACAGAAGAGCATGACTCTAGTCAATAATAAGCTCAACTATACTGAAAATAATGTATAATATGTTCAGTACGG
>NZ_JANSIK010000149.1:0-11989 GCF_047462035.1 Synechococcus sp. R5-15
CGCGGTAGCGGGACGGAGTCCTTTCGCGGTAGCGGGACGGAGTCCTTTCGCGGTAGCGGGACGGAGTCCTATGGCAGGATCGAGAAGTGCTGCGGAGAGGGATCCCGGTGCGCTTGACAACGCGGGCCACCTATAGCATCAAAGCTTTGTTGGATCTGGCGATGCTCGGCTCCGGGCAAATGGCTTCGGTGCGGGCCATTGCTCAGCGACAGGGGATCCCAGCTCCCTACCTGGAAAAGTTGCTGATTGAGTTGCGCCAGGCCGGCTTGGTTTGTTCCCAACGGGGGGCCCAGGGAGGCTACCGGTTGGCACGGGCGCCGCGGCGGATCCCGATCAGCGCCATTTTGGCGGCGGTGGGAGAATCCCTGCATCCTCTTGTGGAGAGTTCTGACGCCACAGCCGTGTATTCGGCGGAGCGGCTGGACTGGGTGACGGAAGCCCTGTGGCAGCGGATCGCTCGGCAAGTGCAGCAGGTGCTGGAGGAAACCACCTTGGAAGATCTGTATTTTGATGTTCGGAGCTGGCAGGCGGCTCAGGATCAGGAGAGTGGATTTGTGGTTTGAGCCTGCTGGCGGGATGGAGTCATCGCTGTTTTTCCCGGCCCAACCAACTGCCGGGGTGGTGCTGGCGGCAGCTTTGGCTTTGGATTATCTGCTGGCGGATCCCTGGGGTTGGCCTCATCCGGTGCGGGTGATGGGGGCTGTTATTGCCTGGGGGCAAGGCTATATCCTCAAGCACTGCTCAACTCCGCGAGCACAACAGTGGGGCGGGGCAGTTCTCACCCTAACTTTGGTGGGGGGATCCTACGGCGTGGGCTGGGGACTGGTCGCCATCGGCAATGCCGTCCACCCCTGGGCAGGGATCCTCGTGCAGGTGATCCTGATGGCCAGCTGTCTGGGAGGGCGCAGCCTGCGCTTTGCTGCCTTGGAGGTGTTGGATCCCTTGGAAAAAGAGGATCTGCCGGAGGCCCGTCAACGTCTCAGCCGCTACGTGGGGCGGGATACAGAGCACCTGACGGCATCGGAGATTTTGCGGGCGCTGATTGAGACGGTGGCCGAAAATACTCCCGACGGAGCAACTGCCCCTCTGTTCTACGCCTTCTTGGGAGGGGCGCCCTTGGCCCTAGCCTACAAGGCCAGCAGCACGCTGGATTCGATGGTGGGCTACCGCCACCCCCCTTTCACCCATTTGGGCACAGTGCCGGCCCGCTGTGAGGATGGGCTGACTTGGCTGCCCTGCCGCCTGACGGTGCTCACGCTGGCGCTGCTCAGCCGGGATCCTTGGGGGTTCTGGCAGCGGTGTCGTCAGGACGCGCAGGCGGATCCCAGCCCCAATTCGGGGTGGAGCGAAGCGGCTTTTGCCTGGCGGCTGCAGATCCAATTGGGGGGAACCAATTTCTATCAGGGGATCCCGAAGGTGAAACCCAAATTGGGGATCCCAGCTCGCCCCTTGACCCCGCAAGTGGTGCGGGAAAGCTTGGGACTGCTGCGACAGGTTGTATGGATTTGGGGGAGTTTGATGGTGGGAGCAACTCTCCTGTTGACCGTTCTGCAACTCATGGTCGTTTATTTCACCCCCTAGGATGAACTAAACAACCGGTTGCTTCCTGCTTCTACGACCCTTACCTAGCTGAGCTTTTGACTCAACCCCGGCAGAGGAATCTCCACAGGCGCAACTTCCCCCAGAACTTGAGGTAGAGTTAGCAAAGCTAACTAGATCGGCGGCAACAAAAACCGTAGCTGCTGTCAACCTGCCGTGAACCTAGAACCGCTGAAATAAACGATGATAAAAACAGCAGCTGCTACAGATATCAAGCACAGGGCGGTGGGGCATCCCGTCCTTTTCGCGTCAGCGGGACGGAGTCCTTGAAGCTCGCACTCTCTCGCTTTAGCGGCGCGGAGCGCTTTGCGTCAGCATGAGTGCGGGAGTTATGTCACTTGTGCAACCGTTTATCGCTGGCTGAGCCGAGCAGACCTCACGACAACAAAAGTCAAGACCCGCAAGCGAAAGACAGACTTGGCTGCCCTGCAGCAAGACGTAGACCAGTGCCCAGAAGCTCGACTAAAGGATGGAGCCCAGCGCCAGAGCAATACCCATTAACTGCAGCATTGACAATATCCGACAATATCCAAACAACAAAAAGGCCCCCTTTCGAGGGCTTTTTTGAGGATACTGTTGCGCCGTTTTACCGTGGTTTTCGACCTGGAAAATCCAGTATAGGATACCGGGGATGATTGTCGATAGTTTCCAAATCAAGTTTGGCCTACTGCTCTCACATCCACTTCCCATCCTAATTGTCGAAGGGTATAGATCGCAAAAACATAACGGCAGTCACCAACGCCGCAGAATCCTCTCCCAATCATACCCCATTTTTGGGGTGTGCCCGTCAAGTGCTCACCAAGGGCTAGGATAAAAGACAGCTTGACGGGTTGCTGGCCATGCTTGGTTCCTGGTTAGACAACATCTACGGCGCTTGGTTTCTGCCGGAGCGCACCTTTCGGGCGTTGCGGGAACAGCCTGTTCTCTGGCAAGCCTTTGGGGTGGTGGGGCTGCTCAACGTCCTGGATGCGATTCGCCGCTCTGGGGTAAGCCTGCCGAGCATGGTGCTGGCGGTGCTGATGGGATCCCTGGGCTGGGTGGGTTTGGCGGCTGTGTTGCAATTGCTGGCCTTTTGTTTGGGTCGGGCTGTCCCTTCCTTTTCAGCGCTGCTGTGCTTGACGGGGTTTGCCGGTTTGCCGTGGCTGCTGCTGGGGCCTGCTCAATCGTTGGGTGGGGTGGTGGGATCCCTGCTGGGCTTGTCAGCTCTGCTGTGGTTTGTGGTTTGGCAGGTGCGGGCAGTAGCTGTAGCGCTGGATTTGGAGTGGTGGCGGCTGCTGGGACTGATCCCATTGGCTTTCCTGGGGGGGATCCTGTCCCTGAGCTGGCTGACCAGCAGCGTCGTTACTTTGGCTTCCTTGGGCTAAAGCTTATAGTTGTTTCAGGTTAAGGTGAAACGCCTAGGCTACTGATCGCGCCAGCGGGACGGAGTCCTTGAAAAGCCTTCCGGTTCTGCGTATTGTTGCTCCGCAACGCTATTGCTATGCCTACGGCACCCTGACGGGAACCGCAACGCTATTGCTCCGCAACGCTGACACGACGACGCGAAGACGCGACTAACGTTCTAGGTGTGGGTGCAGCGTCCTGGTTGGAATTGAAATGATTGTAATTCTCGTTGAATCCCGGCGTGTGGCCAGGGATGCTTCCCTGGAATTAGCGGGGCACTCGCTGCAGATGCGGCTTTTCCTCCGGCAGAATAGCGCCCTCTACGGGGCAAACCTGTAAACAGATGCCACAGTCGATGCAGGTGGAAAACTCAATCCAAAAGTAGTCGGTGCCTTTGGCATTTTTGGTATCGCCGGGGTGGATGCAGGCAACAGGGCAAGCCTCTACACAGTCGGCCACACCTTCACAGATATCGGTGACAATTGTATGCGGCATGGATCCCTCCCAATGATTGCTCTAAGTCAAATTCTAAGTGCAGTTGCCACAAGGTCAGCCTTGACGTCGCCTGCGCTTCCTATGCTGTTGACTTTTTGATTAGAATGCGCGATATTTGCCCGAAGCTCCTGAAAAAGATGGGGCTTATATCCCAGTCCTGGGGTTCATTTTAGGCCAAAATTGCTCCCCAACGAAGAATTTTCCGGATTGTCGCTTTTTCTGACTTTGTCTGGGGCCTCTCAGCACAGCGCCAACATGTGGGAGGTCAGAGACAGTCGGCAAACCGGCTCCCGCCGCCTCGAGAGTTCTTTCTTGCCAAAAATGCCAAGGGACATACTCTGCTGTGACCTGGGTTTTAACCGAAAGATAGGATGATTTGGCATAAAACAGGGGCTAAATCTCTCTGGGATCCCGCTCTTGAGACTGCCACCAACGGCTGAGGGGCCAATACAAAGCGGGTGCCCAGAGGCTACTTAAAATAGCAGACGTGAGGGCATTGCGTTGATGGTTCCACCAGATGCTCTCCAGAGAACGGGGGCCATCGCCACCAATGTTGCCGAAAAACCGAAGGGAGTTCTCCAATCCATCCAGCAAGGTTTGCGTTCCTGCTGGATCCAGGTCATCGGATCCCTGCGAGGCCACGAGCCACATCCATTGCAGTGCCATCAAGGTTTCGGCGATCACCACCATACCAAAAACGATCAAGGCCACCGAGATAAAGTCTTCTTGCATGTAGCGTTGTTTTTGCAACTTGGCGGTGAGGATCCCAACTACAGCCAGCCCCAGCGCATGGGTAGGACAAGGGCTGGTCAGCGCATCTTGCAGAAAACCCAGGGTGACCCCGGCAACAGCCCCCTGCCAAGCTTTGCGCCGCACACTCCAGCACACCACCCAGATCAAGGGCCAATCTGGGGTTAAGCCTGCTAGCTCCAAGCCCGGCCCTCGCCACCAAGGGGCCACTGCTGCCAGCAATCCCGACAGGACAGTCACCAGCCAGTTAAGGTGAGACTTAAGCTTAGGAATCAGAGGGTTGAGCATAGCGGTAGATCAAGGCCCATTCCAAGAGACCCAGCGGCGCCGACAGTTCGACAGTGGCTTGAGGGGCAGGGCTGGCATCCAAGTTGACCGCTCGAACCGTTCCCACCACAACCCCGGCTGGGTAAAAGCTGCTCAGGCCCGAGGTCACCACCACATCCCCCACCTCTACTTTGGGGGCCTTGTCGAAAAAATCCAAAATGGCACTCTGGGTGCCCGTACCCCTCAGGATGCCCATGTGTCGGCTGCGACTCAGCATTACCCCGACACGGCTGGTGGGATCGCTGATCAGGAGCACTCGGCTGGTGTTGGGCGTGACCGACTCGACTCGCCCGATCAACCCTCCCGGCGCCATGACTACATCTCCCACCCTGACTCCATGCCGGCTGCCGCGGCTGAGGGTGAGCTGTTGCCACCAGTGATCGGCGCTGCGACCCACCACGGCTGCTGGGATCCCCGCTTGGGGCATTTGCTCGGTAAATTGCAGCAGTCGCTTCAGCTCGCGGTTTTGGTACTGCAACTCGGCTACCAGGGCTTGCAGCTCACGGTTAGCGGCCTGGCTGAGCACCACAGCGGGATCCACAGGCGGACGGGCTGGAGCAGTGATCCAACTGTACAATTCCACCAATAGGGATCCCTGGGTTTGGCGCAGGCCCAGCGCTGCCCCCATCGCCAAAGCAGACAGGAGCAACCCCAGGCTATGGCGCCTCCACCATTGGCGTAGCCAATTCAAGCAATACCTCTCCAACCCACTCGACTCACACCTTAGATCAGGGATGGGAAGAAACTCCTCTAGCCCTTGAAGCTGCCGCTCAACACTCGACCTAGGGTTTTGAAATCCTCCAAAACTCGCCCTGTACCCAGCACCACACAACTGAGGGGATCCGGGGCAATGTGAACCAAGATCCCGGTTTCATGGCTGATCAGGGCATCTAGACCCTTGAGCAAGGCTCCTCCCCCGGCCAGCATGATGCCTCGGTCGATGATGTCGGCAGCCAATTCCGGTGGAGTGCGCTCCAGGGTGCGCTTAATGGCTTCCACAATCACCGAGAGGGGCTCGGCCATGCTCTCGCGAATTTCGGTGCTCTTCACCGTGACGGTACGGGGTAAACCCGAGAGCAGGTGTAACCCGCGCACTTCCATGGTCAGTTCCTCTTGAATTGGGTAGGCGGAGCCAATCCGAATCTTGATCTCTTCAGCGGTGCGCTCCCCGATGGTGAGGTTGTGGACTTTTTTCATGTACTGGACGATGGCCTCGCTCAGCTCATCTCCCGCTACCCGCACGGACTCGCTCAGCACGATCCCCTGCAAACTGAGGACGGCTACCTCAGTGGTGCCGCCGCCAATGTCGATGATCATGTTCCCAGTGGGCTCTTGCACCGGCAGCCCGGCCCCGATTGCTGCTGCCACCGGCTCATCCACCAAATACACCTCCCGCGACCCAGCTTGGAGAGCGGCTTCCATCACCGCCCGTCGCTCCACTCCGGTCACGCCGCTGGGGATCCCAATCACAATGCGGGGAGCAATGAGGTACCGGCCCTCGTGTACGCGGTGGATGAAGTGTTTTAGCATCATCTCCGCCGTGTCGAAGTCGGCAATCACCCCATCTCGCAGAGGACGCACCGCTACAATGTTGCCGGGGGTACGGCCCAACATTTTTTTGGCATCTTCCCCCACAGCCAGGGGTTGCTTGGTGTTTTGGTCGATGGCGACCACAGAGGGCTCTTGCAGGACAATGCCTCGCCCGGCCACGTAGACCAGCGTGTTGGCAGTGCCCAAATCAATGCCCATATCACGGGAAAATCGGCTGAATAACCCCACGGTAAGTCGCTCCAGTCTTGATTTGGGAAGAAGCAGCAAGCTTTGGTACCTACTATAGTCTAGTTCTGCAAGAGAATCTCCCCCGAAGAGTGGGAATCTGCTCCAGAGAAACCGGCTATGGCTGTATCCCAGCCAGCTGTGGAAGATCGAATTCGCCGCTAAGGTGCAATCCTGTTGTGATTCGGGATCCCATATGCCTAAGGTTGCCATTGCTCCAGCCGGCTATCCGGCCATCGCCCCCTATTCTCCCGGCGTGAAGGTGGGCAAAATACCCTCTACATCTCGGGCACATTGGCCCTGGATCCGGAGGGCAAGACGGTGGATCCGACATCGCCACCCAGACTCGCGTGGTGTTGGAGCTGAGTGACATCCTCCCGACGCTCACCCTGCGGGTACAGCGCGGGGCTTCTCGGCAGTTTAGCTAAGATAGACCAACCCGGTCTTTTGGCGGTTGCGATGCAGCTCTCTGGTGCCTTGGTTAGCGTGGCTACCCTGGACTTGCCTCGTCTACAACGCTTCTATCGGGATCTCTTGGGGATCTCTCCCCAAGTCCAGCTCCCGACAGAGGGGGATCCGGTGTACGTAGAGTTTCGTCTGCCAGGGTTGCGGCTGGGCCTCTATCGCAGCCGTCATCTCGATGGTGGTGCCCAAGCCGCAGCGGTGAGCCTCTGCCTGCAGGTGCAAGATTTACAGGGATCCCTGACAACACTGGAAGGGTTGGCGGGAGCTTATCAGCTCTCCATTTCCCCCCTGCGGCAAGCCTTTCATGGACAGGAGGTGGATTTTCGGGATCCCGATGGCAACCGGATTGTGCTGCACCAGCCCTCTGCTGCTTTTGAGGAAGCGACGGCCTGGGATCCCCAGGGTTAGATCCGCCAGAGATAGATGGTGTAGGTGTTGATAACATCCGATACGGTGGTGGTGGCGGTGGGGAGCCAATCTCCCATGTCGAAGGAGTGGGTGACCAGACGAGCGCCGGGCCGAAGCTGGGAGCGCAGCTTGTCTCGGATCAGCAGGTGGGAGCTGGGCAGCAAATAACAACTCACCACCGTCGCCGGGGTTAAGTCCAGAGTGAGCAGATCCTGCTGGAGAAAAGTAACTCGATCCTGAACTTGGGCTTCTTGGGCCCGCTGTTGGGCTTCCAGGATGCGCTCCGGGTCGATATCCACCCCCACGCCCCGCGTGCCAAAGCGCTGTGCCGCCCGGATGAGAATGCGGCCATCCCCACAGCCCAAGTCGTACAGAGTATCCTCGCTCCCCACCTGGGCCAAATCCAGCATGGCATCCACAACCAAGGGCAAGGTGCGCACATAGGGGGCTAAGCGGATTCCCTCTGGACTTTGCCGGTTGGACTGGCGTTGGAAGAAGGGATCCCTGCCCACCGAGTTCTGACCCAGCTTAGGTTTGAAACCGCGGGGCACCAAGGGTTGATTCCGAGAAGAGCGGTTTTCTCTGTTCATCAAATATTCTCATCAATTTCCCATCAGTCTATCAACCTGTCGCAGTACAGAGCCCCTGCCGTTCTACTGGGTGGAAAGTCACCGCCAATTGCGTCGGCTCAAGTACAGTCTACTAAGGGGTTATGGGATACACCTGTATGGTCATTTTCAACAGGAATGAAACATCTCCGTTCCATTGCTCTCTAACTCCCCTCTCCCTCTGGAGGGGCTGGGGGAAGCGGCGCGGAGCGTCTGGGCAGCGGCGGGAGTATCTCAATCGAGTCTGGAATGACTATGAACCTGCTTGTTCTAAACCTCACTGGGGTCAAGCCTCGGAAACACGATTTTTATACCCTTTTATATCCCTTAATTTGTAACGGGCTGTATCTCAAAAAATATCTTGATTCAACAACTTAGCCAGGCGTTCCAGCCCCTTTTTGACTTGGCGGGAAACGGTAACGGCACTGATCCCTAGCCGCTCTGCCGTTTCTTTTTGCGTGAGGTCATAGAAGAAGACAAATTCCAAAATCTTGCGGGTACGTTCCTCCAGCTTGGCCAAGGCATGTTGTAGGCGAATACGATCTTCTTCAGCCAGTTGAAAACTGCGGTAGCGCTGATCCGGAACGACCTCCCCCAAAGCGACGCTGTCTTCCTCGGTTTGAATCGGGGCATCCAGGCTGAGCAAAAGGCTGTTTTGTTGGGCCAGCTCCAGCTCTCGCCATTCCTGCTCCGTCAGTTGCAGGGCTTCCCTCACCTCGGCCTCAGAGGGAGAACGGCCCAACTCTTGCCGCAGACGGGCAATCACCTTCTTGGCTTGTCTTTGCAGGGTCGTCCAGCGGCGTGGGATCCGCATGGTGGGGCTTTTGTCCCGCAGGTAGTGTTGAATTTCTCCGCGAATGTAGGGCAGGGCAAAGGAGCTAAAAGCCAGGCCTCGGCTGATGTCAAAGCGTTCGATAGCTTGAATCAAACCCAAACAGCCAACTTGCACCAGGTCGTCGTACCCCTCATTGCATTGGTTGCGCCAGTGGTGGGCCTCTTTGCGCACCAAGCCCAAGTTCATTTCCACCAGCCGGTTGCGCAGGGCTGGATCGCGATTCTGGTGGTACAGCCGCAACAGTTCGGCAGTTCGGGCTTTAACATCCTCACTAGATGCCATAGATCCACATGCGGCTGGGAATCCGGTCTTGGCCAAAGGCAATGGAGGGGGGGCCGCCGGTCGCCTCAGGGAGACGGAGTTCTTGGGAGAGGTCAGGCGAGGGGCCGTTATCATAGACAACCACTTTACCGATTTGCCGAAAATAACTGTAGAACAAGCACTCAAGGAACTCGAAAACCATTCAAAGGTTGAGGATCCCACCCATAACCAACACCCATCCAGTCAAGAGACGCTTTTGCCCAGCCAGACCCTGCGCAAGCAGGTGCTACAGGGCTACAGGGATGGCGTTAGAAGCACAACCGGACACTGTTGAGATTTGCCAAGAGCTGGAACGTTCTTAGTTTGACCAGGTTTCTTGACCCAAGCAACAGCATCTCCACGGAAAATCGGCGGGTTTCATCGGCAAAAGAGCGCAATTTTCCCGTAAGACCCAACGAAATTGCCGGATTTCTGTTGTTGGCGTGCTCTCGTGGTTATTGGTGATTGGGTCAGGTTGGCGGTGAAACAGCCTGTGCATTCCAGCCTCTCCTCTCCTTCTGGGAGGTGAGAACGTCAAGAGGCTGTTCGTGACAGCGGCGGGGGGTTCTTGGGGGGATCCGTGCCGGCAAGGGCTGCCAAAAAGGATGCAAAACTCGGCTCCTCGCGAATGAGGTCGAAATAGGGCTCAGAGGAGAGCAAGGGGCGGTAGCGTTCCGGCTCCAGGCGTAGGGCTTGCTCCAAAGCTTGTAGGGCCTGAGGCACTTGGCCTTCCCAGGCGCAGCAGCAGGCTTTGGCGTAGTGAGCCTCGGCATTGTCGGGATCCATCTGCAGGGCCCGATCAAAACTCTGGATGGCCAGCTCGTAGAGGTTCAAGTCCATCAGCACCAGGCCGCGCTGCACCCAGATCTGAGGGCGTTTGGGATCCTGCGCCAGGGCACGGTCATAGCTGTTGAGGGCCTCCATCGGGTTGCCGAGGCGGTGGTGGGCAAGGGCATGGCCGGCCCAGAGAGAGGCCGATTCGGAGCCCAGTTGCAGGGCTCGTTCGTAGCTGGCCAGAGCATCGACGTAGCGCTCTAGGTGAAACAGAGCCAGGCCCCGACTCTGCCAAACTTGGGCATTGACGGGGTTGATGGCGAGGGCTTTCTCGTAGCTGATCAAGGATCCCTGCCACCGTCCCAGAGAGGCTAAGGTTAGCCCGTGCAGGTACCACGTTTCCGGGCTGTCGGGGCTGAGGGCAAGGGCCCGTTCGTAGGCACGTAGGGCTTCTTCGTAGCGGCCCAATTGCCGCAGCGTGTTGGCCTGGTTAAAGCGGGCCTCAAAAAAATCCGGTTTCAGCCGCAGAGCCCGCTCATAGCTGGCCAGAGCTTCTTGATGGCGACCGAGATCGTCCAGCAGAGAACCACGGTTGTTCCAGGCTTCGGGGAAGTCCGGCTTCAGCTCCAGGGCGCGGTCGTAGCTGGCCAGGGCAGCTTGGGCTTGCCCCAGGTGGTCGAGGGTGGTGGCGCGGTTGTACCAGGCAATGGGATCCTGCGGCTGATCTCCCACCGCCTGCTCGAAGGGCTGTAGTTGAGCCGCCTGTTCCGCCGAAAGGGCAGATGGGTCAACCGCCGGGGCCGGCGAAACGGCTGTAGATTCTGGGGAGGCAGCACGCTTCTGCCGCCGCAGCCACCAGGCCCAACCCCCGGCCAAAAGCAACAGGCTCGCCCCCAGCAGCAGCACGCCCACGTCGGTCGGGGCAATCACAAACGGCATGACCCACTTCCTCTTTTCTGCGCGCCTCTACATCATCACCAAAAACGGCAGGGGATCGCTGGGCCCTGCCGGCGAGATCAGCTCAATGCGCTTTTCGCCAGGGTAGGTGCTGGGATCGATCTCAAAGGTAACCGTCAGCGCCTCGGCGTTGGCCTGCACCGGTTCCTTAGAGCGTCCCAAGGGATCCCCAAAGCTGACTCGGATCCCTTTACCCGCCGGGCTGACTCGGATTTCCGTCACCTGATCCAGATGGGATCCCTCTAGGGTACAGACGATTACATCCCCGACAAAGGCCTCCAGAGGCCAGCCCCGCCGCACCACCGGTTTGGACATGGTTGTCGCTCCCACAGGCTTCTGCATCTCAGTTTAATTTTTCATTTTCCCCTCCCTGCTCCAGCCCAAAACGGCTTTGGTGGCAGAGAGGCTCTCCCCCCTTGGGCCGGATCTCCTGCCACCCCTGTAGAGAAGAGGGAGTTGGGGAAAGGGCAACGGCAGGCGCTCGCAGCAACACCTGGCGGTCTGGGCCCACGCTCACCAAGCGGGGCATCTCTCCAAGGCTATCGGCCACCGCAAACAGCACCCGCTCTCGCGCCTGGGGATCCCAGCCCAGCAGCTGCGCATACCCCAGCGCCGGCGGCGGATCCCAGATTTGCACCGGTGGGATCCCTGTCGAGCCAGTGGGCAAAGGCCAGACCACCGCCCGATCCCAGCTCAAATCGGTCTGGAACCAGCCTTCGTACTCCCGCGCCAGCAAAGTGTTCCCCTGCCAGCCTAGAGGCAGGATCATGGCAAAATCCAATGCCTCAACGGGGTCGTACACCGACCCTGAGGCTTGATAGATAACCTGCAAGGCCCGAGTACGGGTGTTCTCGGCAAACAACACACTAGTCAACCGACCAGCCTGAGGCGTGGCCACCAAATCTAGCCGTGTGTACACCTGCCACTGGGGATCCGGCGCCGGCAAGGGATCGCTGCGCAACAGGCCAACCAATGTGCATTGCCGCTGCCGGGCTTGCTCCTGCAAGTCGTACACCCATTCCCAAGGGATGGGCAAAGTAGGGGGAGAGGAGACTCCAGGGGCAGCCGGCGCCATGTCCCTCGCCCAGGCAGCGCTCCCCTCCGCCCAGCCGATCCAAACAGCCACAAGGGCTCTCCCCAGTTGCCACAGCCAGTTTTGCCTGAGCCAGCCCCCCATCTGCCTCACCTTCCGTCGTGACATACTCCCGCACTCATGCTGATGCAAAGCGCTCCGCGCCGCTGGCGCGAAAAGGACGTTTCCTGCGCTTGAGGACTACGTCCCGCTGACGCGAAAAGAACGGGATGCCCCACC
>NZ_JANSIK010000150.1:0-2068 GCF_047462035.1 Synechococcus sp. R5-15
CCGTACTGAACATATTATACATTATTTTCAGTATAGTTGAGCTTATTATTGACTAGAGTCATGCTCCCCACTGCTGACGCAACCGCTGCAGGTAGGCCAAAAAAGATGGGGGTAAAATCGACAGGGTGTGTTTTAGGATAAAGCGGCCATGGCCAGTTGTCAGGCTCTCACTGCCAAACCCCGTCGGTTTTTAGGGGCTCCGTCCCGCTGGCGCAAACAGAGCACCCTCATTTCCGGCTTGGGCCTGTTGCTGGCGGCCTTAGCGCTCCATGCCGCCGACGCAACCGGAGTTCGTGAAGAGACCTTGGCCACGGCAGCCACCCCCGAAAACCCAATCCTGCATATAGGCATTGTGCAACGCTTTGGCCGTTCTGAGACGGATCAAGTGGAGCTGGCGGCGCCGACGGGATCCCTTCTCACCCTGGAATTCCCTCAAGCAGACGGCAGCACCCAGACCCAGCGAACGCCTCGGGTCAGCATCGGCATTGTCAATCGCGCCCTGACCACCCCGGAAACCGTATACCGTCTAATCCTCAGCAGCCACAAAAGTTTTGAGAGTGCCGAGGCCAACGCCAACCATTGGCAGTCTCTGGGCATCAGCACCGAGATCGCCCAGCCGCAAGAATGGCAGGTGTGGGCCAACCGCGCCTACACCCCGCAACAACTGATCCAGATTCAGCAGTATGCCCAGAAGGAAGGGATCCCCCATGTGCGGCTCGAGGTGCAGGAGCGACGCGAACGGGCGGAGCTGAGCTGGGTTCATGAACACTTTCGCTACCACCGCACCCGCCTCAGGGTGACCTCCGATGCCGGCTATCTACGGGTGAACGACCGCCACTACGCCGGCTCTATTACCATTCAGCCCAACGCCTACGGCAGCTACACCGTAGTCAACGCCGTGCCCCTGGAAACCTATTTGCGGGGGGTGGTGCCCCACGAGGTGGGGTCGGGGGCTCCCTTTGCCGCCATGGCTGCCCAGGCGATCCTGGCGCGCACCTACGCCCTCAAGAACCTCCACCGCTTTCAGGTTGACGATTATCAGCTCTGTGCCAATACCCACTGCCAGGTTTACAAGGGATTGACCGGAACCCACCCGCGGGCTGACGAGGCCATTCGCCAGACCAGCGGCCTGGTGCTCACCTACAACGGCGAGCTGGCGGATGCTGTCTATTCCTCTACCAATGGCGGCATCTCGGCGGCCTTTGAAGATGTTTGGGACGGGGATCCGCGCCCCTACCTACGCCCGCAAGCGGATATTGCCCATCGTGCTCCGCAGGGCGAGGAGCGCCATCAACCGGGTAAGCCCCTGGATTTGCGGCAGGAGAGCAGCTTCCAGGCGTTTTTGGCCCAGCGAGAGGGCTTCAACGAAGCAGGAGTATCCCGCCTATTCCGCTGGGAGTTCTCCCTATCTTTGGAGGAGCTGAACACCCAGTTGCGGGCCGGCCAAGACTACCTAGGGATCCCGATGCCCACCTGGAGCAGCATCGCGGGGATGCAGATCCTGGAGCGCTCCGCCAGTGGCCGGGTGCAGGTGATGCAATTAGACTTGCAGACGGCAGATGGGATCCGCTCGATTCTTTTGCGCAAGGATCAGGTACGCTTGGCTTTTCCTCGCCTGTACAGCACCCTGTTTCGGATAGAGCCTCTGAAACAAGGGGAGCGATTGGCAGGCTATCGCTTCATCGGTGGCGGCTTTGGCCATGGGGTGGGCCTGAGCCAGTATGGCTCCTATACCCTGGCTCGGCAGGGGTTTAACGCGGCACAAATCCTCGCTTTCTACTACCCCGGCACCACCTTGGCCCCGCTGGGATCCCTATCCTTGCAGTTGCCTGCCGCCTCAGCAGCCTACTCTATCCGCTAGAGGTTGGGTGAAAGTTATGGCCGTGAAGGGATCCCAGCTTGCTTGCAGAGATCACGCCGGTTCTCTTCTGCCCGTCCAGGCCAGGAGATGACAGACTTAGACTTGGAGTACCCGCTCAAAGTTATCTCGTCAAATCCCCATGAGTTCTCGCTACCTGCTGCCCCCCGCTGAACCCAAGTCTGTCGGTACTGCCTATATCCTCTGGGC
>NZ_JANSIK010000151.1:0-6424 GCF_047462035.1 Synechococcus sp. R5-15
GCTTGAGCCAGTCATCGACGATGTCGAACCATCCTCGCTCCTGACGCACGCGCCCTACCGCTATGGTCATCTGAACTACTCCTTAAAGACATCTAAATGAATGAGGACATTAATGAAACTACAAAGTTTGCTTCTTCGTTTGCTTCTTCGAAGCAGGAGCGGAGCCTAGGTATAAAGACTCAACTCCTGGGTCTTTTGCCTCAGTTTCCTTGAACGGCTCTTTGGCAAGAACTGCTCAGGAGTTTCCCGTTAAGTCAGGATCCCTAGCGCTCCAAGACCCTACTTAGAACCGTTTCCACAACTCGCGAGGCCCAACGGGCCATTCGAGAGCCACCAAACAAGCTTTACGGCTGTAGGCATTACAATTTAGCCTATGCCGGTAAAGACTTGTAAATTGCTTTCATTATAGAGGCGGATAGCCGGATCTCATCAAGTCTGGGAGAACGACTGTTTTTCGAGGAGTTGGGTTTGGGCCGCTACACCCTTGGAGTGAAGGCCAGGGCTTGGGATCCGATATCCTGAGAAGGCGATGTATCCCATTTGCGAGGAAGCTGAATCTATGGCTGGCGAGATCTTCACCATTGCTGGACTCTGCATTGTGCTGACCCTGGTGGGCGTGGCACTTGGATATGGGATCCTAAGGGTGACCCAAGGGGGGGCAGAGTAAAGCTGTCGAGGATTTCTCCCGGGCCCGGTATCGGGCCTTGTTACAGCTCCATGTCAATTCCATGTCAATTGGCCACCTGGATATGAGGTGGGTGGCGGAAAGATGATAAACTCATGAAGATTTGTATCGTTGGCGCTGGGGCGGTGGGAAGTCACTTGGCCATATGCCTGGCTCGGTCTGGCTTTCCCGTCAGTGTCGTGGCCCGTGGAGCTCACCTGCAGGCCATCCGCACCCAAGGTCTGAAGCTCATCCGGCAGGGGGATCCCTCCCAAACCTGGGTAGAGCGGTTGACAGCCACCGACGATCCGGCTGCCCTGGGCCCACAGGACTGGCTGATAGTGACGGTCAAGGCCCACAGCTTGCCGCAGCTTGCCCCTCGGCTGGGATCCCTGTGTGGCCCAGACACCCCCATTGTGATTGCCCAGAATGGTATCCCCTGGTGGTACTTCTACCGGCATGGCGGCGAGTTTGAGGGGCATTCCCTGACTTCCGTGGATCCAGAAGGGGTTATCGCTGCCCATCTGCCGATAGAGCGGGTGATTGGCTGTGTGGTGTACATTGCCGTGCAGTTGGCAGAGCCGGGAGTGGTCTTGCACACAGGGGGTGGGCGCTACATTCTGGGGGAACCGGATGGATCCCTGTCAGGACGGCTGCAGTCCTTGGCCGCCATCTTTGAACAGGCGCAGCTTTCCACCACCCTCACCTCGCAGATTCGGGCCGAGATCTGGCAGAAACTGTGGGGCAATGCCGCCTTCAATCCCATCAGCGCCCTCACCCGGGCTGCTCAAGATGAAATTGCCCAATACCCACCCACCCGTGCTTTGGTTCGGTCGGTGATGCAGGAAGTTGAGGCTGTAGCTCAAGCTCTGGGGATCCGGCTGCCGGTCTCTTTGGAAGAGCGGCTAGAAGATGCAGCCCGCGTGGGATCCCATCGCACCTCGATGCTGCAGGATATTGAGCTGGGGCGACGGACGGAGATCGAGGCCATTGTGGGAGCCATCACCGAGCTGGGGCGTTTAGTGGGCGTGCCCACTCCCCATTTGGATACTCTGTATGCTTGCGTCAAGCTGCTGGAGCGCTCTCTTTAGGCTCTTGCAGGGAGCGGTAGGGTCGCTACCGAACGGCAGAGAAACGATTCGTTTGCTGGATCCCAGGCTCCCCCCTGGGGAAGTGGCTCGAACTCTAGAATGGCTGTAGCCTCGAACTGACGAGGAAGCTGAAGGTGGCTGTCCATTTTTCTCCGACTCAACCCAACTGAAATCACAGCATTTGAATTAGCAAATGATGATCGAAAACTCCATCGTGCTCATCACCGGAGCCAGTAGCGGCATTGGGGCCGCTTGTGCCACCCTTTTTGCCCGTTCTGGAGCCCGCCTGATTCTGGTGGCCCGCCGTCAGGATCGGCTGCAGGAACTGGCTGGGGAATTGCAGCAGGCTTACGGCACTCCTTCCTACCTGCTGGCTTTGGATGTGCGGGATGGGACAGCCGTGCAGCAGGCGCTTCAATCTTTGCCCTCGCCGTGGGCCAACATCGACATCTTGGTCAACAATGCAGGTTTAAGTCGTGGCTTGGACAAGCTCCACATGGGGGCCTTGCAAGACTGGGAAGAGATGATCGATACCAACCTCAAGGGTCTGCTCTATGTTACCCGCGCCGTTTTGCCCGGCATGGTGGAGCGAGGTCGAGGCCATGTGGTGAACATCGGCTCCATTGCCGGTCGGCAGACCTACCCAGGTGGCGCTGTGTATTGCGCTTCTAAGGCCGCCGTGCGGGCCATCTCCGAGGGGCTGAAGCTGGATTTACTGGGCACCCCCATTCGCGTCACCGAGATTCAGCCGGGCCTGGTGGAAACCGAGTTCAGCCAAGTGCGCTTCCGTGGGGATCGCGCCCGTGCGGCAGCAGTGTATCAGGGCCTCACCCCCTTGACGGCGATGGATGTGGCTGAAGTGGTGGTGTTTGCGGCAACCCGTCCCCCCCACGTGAACATCAGCGAGATCTTGCTTGTGCCCACCGACCAAGCCAGTACCACCCTCGTACATCGTCGATAAGAGGCCGGCAACCGGGCTTTCGCCTCCACTCTTGCTTCCCTGAGCGACAATGGCAGCAAAGGTGGTGGGAACATGGGACTGGAAGCCGGGATCCTGATCGGGTTGGGAATCGGTTTGCTTTGCACGTTGCTCCTGCTGTGGCAGACTCGGCGCCGTTTCAGACGCGAATTGCAGCGGTTGGGATCCCTGGTGCATCTGGCCATGCCCCTCCACTCCCTGGAACAGATGCTCAGCTTGCTCAGCCGTTATCTTCGCCAACAAGATCTGGATTGGGCCAACCAAAAACAGCAACTGCAAAACTGGCAATACCTGAGTCAGCGGCTCCCTTGGGGATATCTGCGGGTGGACGAAAACAACGTGGTGCTGGAGTGCAATCCTGCCGCCCAGCGCCTGCTGCGCATCAGCCAATGGCAGCCGGGCATCA
Source organism: Synechococcus sp. R5-15 (assembly GCF_047462035.1). Lineage (NCBI taxonomy): Bacteria > Bacillati > Cyanobacteriota > Cyanophyceae > Synechococcales > Synechococcaceae > Synechococcus > Synechococcus sp. R5-15. The sequence continues at coordinate 3,141 of NZ_JANSIK010000151.1, forward strand.
AGCTCTTGCTGGAATGGGTGCGCTCCTATGAGTTGGATCAGCTCATCGAGGCTACCCGCCGACAGGAGACCGCTGCTCCTGTCCAAAGTCGCGAATGGATTTTCTACCCTTCCGGTGGGGATGGCAAACCGATTCCGCTGCGGGCTTGGGGGTTGCTCCTGCCGCAAGCGCACGTGGCCATTTTTTTAGAAGACCGGCTGGAAGCAAAAATGCTGGCCCAACAGCGGGATCGCTGGGCTTCGGATGTGGCTCACGAGCTGAAAACCCCCCTCACCTCCATTCGCTTGCTGGCCGAAACTTTACAAAGCCGGGTCGATGCCGCTCAAGCAGTCTGGGTGGAACGATTGCTAAATGAAACTCTGCGCCTGAGCCATTTGGTTCAAGACTTGCTCGAACTCAGCGCCCTCAATTTGGGAGCCGCATCCCGCTCTCAGTGGCGCTGGGTGGATCTGGCAAGTCTGGTGCAGGAAGCCTGGCAAAGTGTAGAGCCGTTGGCCAAGCCTCGACACCAGGAACTGCACCTGAGCGGATTGTCCCAGATTTACCTCTGGGGAGATGAGCAACGCCTATACCGCCTCATCCTCAATCTCTTGGACAACGCCGTCAAGTATGGCAAGCCCGACTCTCCTATCCATGTGGTGCTTTCGGAGCAGGGATCCCAGGTGCGGCTAGAGGTGTATGATCACGGCCCCGGCCTGCCAGAGGATCAATTTGAGTTGGTCTTCCAGCCCTTTTACCGCACCGACACTGCGCGGGCCCGCAGCAAAGGCGGAACCGGCCTAGGGCTGGCAATTGTGCGGCAGATTGTCGAAGTTCATGGGGGCACCATCCAACTGCGCAATCACCCGCAAACCGGTGGGCTGTGGGTTCAGGTGGAACTGCCCCGGAAGCACCTGGATCCCTTGTGAAGCCTATCCGAAAACGCTCGCGTCAGTGGCCCGCAGCCAGAATCTGGCCGAGAATCGCTCAAGATTTCCCTGCTGCAGGGCTATCCATCTCAGGGGTGATCCCCTAGAATTGGGGTAGGTAATCTTTACAGTTCATCTTAAGCAGGCATTCGGAATGGGTACTGACTATCATTCCGCAGACTTGTTGTCCGAACGGGAGCTGCAGGTCATTGAGTTGATTGCAGCAGGACTGACCAATCAGGACATCGCGGAACGCCTAGAGATCAGCAAGCGCACCGTTGACAATCACATCAGCAATATTTTGAGCAAGACCCGAACGGCAAATCGGGTGGCCTTAGTACGCTGGGCCTTGCAATGGGGAAAGATTTGCCTGGATCAGGTAAACTGCTGCACTTTGGTCGATGACAAAATTGCTTAGTCCCATCCCATTTTGCCGGTCAAGTGTCCAGCAAAGAGTGTTGAGCGGGGGGGTTTTGGTGACTGTATTGCCCAGAAGTTATAGTCATTTCAATGAGGAATGAAACTGTTCCGTTGCAGTGCTTCCTAGCTCTTCTCTCTCTTAGGGAGAGGGATTGGGGGGCTCGCGGAAGTGATGCGGAGCATTTGGGCGACACCGCGGAGTAGTTAGGAAGCGTCTTAATCTAACTTGAAGTGACTATACTTGAGTTATTTTGAGCTACGTTGATTGGGTTGTCATACGTGAGCGTCCCCAAGCTGAAACGCTACGCTGTTCGCTACGATTCTATGCCCCTGATGGTTTATCGGGAATTGGCTGCCCATTTGGCTTGTGTTTCAGGGGTGAAAACGGAGCTGGAGTGGAAAAAAAACTCCACCTTTCGCTACCAAGACAGCCAAATAGAGGCATTGCATATTCATCAAGAACCCGATGCCGACATAGAACAAATTAAGCGTATTCTTGACCACTATGGAGCGTGGCAGTATAGCCCCTTAGAAGACTAGCTCTCTCTGCAACCCAAAAGGGATCCCTAGGGATAGGGATCCCCGGATGATTCCTCTGCAAGGTCTGGGAAAAACCAGTTCAGCGAGCAGCTTGGCCTTGGGTAGGCAGGTGCAGCTTACGAGCCAGGCCCAATCTCGCCAACAGCCAAATGGCCCAGTAGGTCATGTCGATCTCCCACCAACGCAAACCGGCCTTAACGCACTTCGGGTCGGCATGATGGTTGTTGTGCCACCCTTCACCATAGGTCAGAATCGCCGCCCACCAAAGGTTACGGGCATTGTCGTCGCTCTCGAAAGTCCGGTAACCCCAGAAGTGGCTGGCCGAGTTGATCAACCAGGTGCAATGCAGTAGCAGCACTGTCCGCACAAAGATACCGTACACGACGAATGACCAGCCCCCCAGCAGGTAGAGTATCGCGGCCAACGGCAGTTGCAAAAGCAGAGCATACCTATCCAGCCAGCGGTAGAAGGGATCCCGAGCCAAGTCGGGCGCAAAGGCAAAATACTTCTCAGGGTTGAAAAATTCTTCGCGGTGGTAGATCAGCCAGAGCACATGGCTCCACCAAAAGCCCTTACGAGCAGAATAGGGATCCTTCTCCTCGTCTTCGGTGAAGGCGTGGTGCTGACGATGGCCGCCCACCCAAAAGATCGGCCCCCCTTGAACGGCCAGGGCACCGAGAGTCGTGAAGACATATTCCAGCCACTTGGGCACCTGGAAACTACGATGGCTGAGCAAGCGGTGGTACCCCAAGCAGATGCCTAAGCTGCCGAAACACCAGTGGAGAAATAGGGCTACTCCCAGAGCGGGCCAGGAGAAGAAGAAAATGCCTCCCACCAAAGCCACCACGTGAAAAATGGCAAAGAAGAGCACATGTTCCCAAGCAAACCGAAAGGACTCTTGGGGCTCGGGCCGATTGAGCGGAGCGGGATGATTCAGCGATTGGCGAGAAAAAGAAGTGGTCATGAACCCACAAAACCTCAGAAGAAGAAGTAGACTAGACTGACTAGGAAAGAGCCAAAACACAAAGCCCAAGTTAAGGCCGCCGGATAACAGCGGCCCAACGTGAAAACGGAGTCAAACCCCTGAAGACACCGCCATAGCCAGCGGTGACTTGCTATGTGCTCCGCTGTGATGAACTTGGCTACACAGGAAGAAGAGGAGCAGAGGCAACGCTGCCGACATCCTCTCGCTTGACATTAAGCCTAGCGGTATTCCACCGTAAATGCAAGCGTCACTTGCAGCCCGCCGCAATTCTTCAGCTAGAAATCGCAGGAGCCTCGCACTGTACCCGTAGGGTCAGTGTCGGGAGGAATGCGGAAGTTATGATAGAACCATGACCCAAGTTCTGACCGTCTCCTGCAAGCTCAAGGTGTCCCAGTCGCAGGCCGCAAAGTTGGACGCGACCTTGGATGCCT
>NZ_JANSIK010000152.1:0-4131 GCF_047462035.1 Synechococcus sp. R5-15
ATCCGTACTGAACATATTATACATTATTTTCAGTATAGTTGAGCTTATTATTGACTAGAGTCATGCTCCTTCGCTACGCAATGCTTAGGCGGCTGGTCTGAGGCTGGCTTATTCTGACCCTTGGCCCGCAGATCCGACGCCCCCGACAGATGTTGAGACGGGTCTGGAGTGGCTGGTGAAAAACTCTGGGCAAGTTTTACCGGGTAGTTTCACCACCTCTATCCCTATGGTGCTCCGCACCGCCGAGGCGACTGGCTGGGCAGAAGTATCCAACTCGGCAGAACAGAAGGGGTTGACCGCCTAATCTTCGTCTTCATCTTCTTCGTCATCTCCGTCTTCCCATTCCTCATCGAGATCCAGCAGCAGGGCATAGAGCTGATCAAAAAGCTCTGGCGGCTCATCGGGGGTGAGCAGGTAGGGATCCCCTTCGTCAGGCAGAGCGGCGTAGAGCAAAACGGGATCGAGGGGGGTAAAGATGCCGTATTTCTTCTCTTGGTAGAAAAAGGTAGCTAGCAGTTGAAACTCCTGGGCATCTTCCTCGCTCTCGCCCAGCTCGAACACATCTTCCTCTTCGACTGGGGGCAATTCCCCCTGAACCGTGAGGATGTCGAAGCCATTTTGCTGCAAGGTGAGGTTCAACTCCCCCAAGACAGCCTGGATGGTGGGCAGGGTAGCCTGTAGCTCTTCGGGATCCGGCTCGTCCAGGATCCCTTCCATGTCGGCATCGCCGTTCACCGCTTGGCTGGGTTCCTCTTCCCCTTCCCAAACCAGCACTTTAATCACAGCATCAACGGGAGTCACCAGAGCATAGGTCTGCTCGTCGATGACCACCTGCCGCAGGATCTCGCACTTGAGAGGCTGGTTTTGCTCGTCGCGGAGCACCAAGGTTTCATGGGATTCAGTCATTGAAAACAGCCCAGGGTAGGAAAGACGGGGGTGTACAGAAGCTCATTCTCCCATGTTCTGCCCCCCCTGCAATGCTGAGGGATCCCTTCCAGGCCCACCGGCAGAACTCTATGCTTCGGCTTCTCCTTCTGCTTGGGTTAAGGCTTCCAGAGCCAATAAAATCTCCTCTTCTCGGCGGGCGTAGGTTTCTTCGTCAATTTCTCCCAAATCTAGCTGAATTTGCAGGGCCGTAAGTTCTTTTTGCAGGTTTTCTTTGCTATCCAGCTGTGCTTCGGCGCGTTCTTGGATCTGCTCTGCTAGCCAAAGCAAACTTTGGGCCGGCCAAGTCAACAATTGCCAAACCATCCCAGGGCCCCTAAAGCAGATGATGAGTCTTCGTAATCCTATCAATTTGGATTCTCAGGTGGCCATTGCCCCGGCCTAGCCGTGAAACTTTTTGTTCCCTTCCTCCCCAAGCTGGAAAGACTGGGACACGCACGAAGCGCCAGGGGAAACACTGGCTATTGGTGCTCAGGCAAGTCCTAGCCGCGAAGACTAATCCTCTCGCTGGTGCTTCTCGATCCACTCCATGAGCTCCCCCTCGGAATGGGTACACAGGCGCTCTCCCGTGATTGGGTCTTGGACAGACCACCAGACCATGCCGCTGCCATCTACCCACTGCCGCACCCGCAGTTCATCGCAGGCCGCCAAGACTGCCTTCAGGCTCTGCCAAAGGTGGCGCAGTCCTCTGAAGAGCGCTGAAGAGAAGGGATCCCTGCCGCCGTACTCGGCTGCCAGCTGCCGCTCTTCTTGTTTCAGCAGCTCCATCAAGCGGGTGTTGTTGGCCGCCCTAGCTGCTTCCAAACGACGGGCCAGGGAGGCTGCTATGTTTTGGCGATGGCGGGCCAGGAGACTTGTCCCCCTCATTTCAGCGATTGCACTCATAAGGCTGCTCTACATACCAGTACCTCTACACGATCAATCCTACCAAAAAATCTGTAGTCAAGGATACGAAAAGTGCAAAACCATCGGTCCTGCACGCTAACGTGCGGGATCCGATCCCGGTGCCCTGCCTGGGAGCTGCCGGAAGTTAATCCAACAAGGGGCCACCTGAGCAGCTCAGATCAATCGGCGGCTTCCCCGGACGGATTTAACGGGGGCTAATCCACAGGCAGCAAATTCAAGCGGAGCGGCAACCGGAGTTTTTCCGCGTCTTGCAGGAAAAAATGCTTGCAAGCCTACTTCCACGGAGCTGCCACAACTCGGAACGAGCCGACCAAAACAGCTTAGGCAGGAGGTGGAGAGGAAAAGGATGGGGGACTATCAACTTCAATGTAGCCTAACCCTCTCTTCTGGACGATGGTCCGTAGCTCCTGAATCAACTTTTGATCTTGGGAAGCGGTACGTGCTCCTGACTCGGCAGCCCATTCTTTCAAGCTTTGAATTTGGTCACGAGCGATGGCGGCTAGAGGAACCGTTTGGCGGGTGGCGGTCAGGATATCTTCTTGGGTGAACTCGCGGGGTGGATCCTGATTAAAGGCCATGTGCATGGCATCGTAAATGGTCTGTTCAATTTCCGCCCCGCTGAAATCTTCTGCAGCCATGGCCAGCTCAGTATAGGAGAAGTCTCGTACTCGGTTGGACCGTAGCCGTTGGACATGGACTCGAAAAATCTCTTCCCGCTCCCGTTGGTTGGGCAAATTGACGAAGAAAATTTCGTCAAACCGGCCTTTGCGCAGCAGCTCGGCCGGCAAGATGCGGACATTGTTGGCGGTGGCAACAATAAAAACGGGTTTGGTTTTTTCCTGCATCCAGGTGATCAGGTTGCCGAAGACCCGCTTGCTGGTGCCCGAATCCCCTGAAAACTCGCTGTTGACGCCGCCAAAGGCTTTATCCAACTCATCAATCCACAACACACAAGGGGCCATGGCTTCGGCAATTTGGATCATCTGGCGCACGCGGCTTTCGCTTTCGCCGACGATCCCGCCGAAGAGTCGCCCCACATCCAGCCTGAGCAAGGGCATGCGCCACTCGCGGGCTATGGTTTTGGCACATAGAGACTTGCCGGTGCCCTGGATCCCGGCCAGCAAAATGCCCTTAGGACTGGGCAAGCCATAGGCACGGGCCTGGGCACTAAAACTGTTGCGGCGCTGCCGAATCCAGGCTTTGAGGTTTTCCAGGCCGCCGACATTTTGCAAGGTCTCGGAGGGGTTGTAAAACTCCAGGATTTCCGTCTGGCGGATGTATTGTTTTTTCTCTTCCAGAACAAGGTCAATATCGCCCTCGCTGACCTTGCCCTTGGCGGCTAGGGCGCGGGCCAGGATCCGCTCAATGCGCTGCCGGGTCAGTCCTTGGCAGGCTCGAACCAGTTGTTCCCGCGCCGGGCCGCTTAGCTCCAGTTGACGGGCAGGGATCGCGCGGGTAATGATCCGCTCAATTTCGGCGATGCTGGGCAGGGGAAAATCATAGACCACAATTTCCTCGCGCAGCTCGGCAGGGACAACGGCTTCTTGGCCCAAGAGGATGATGGACTTGCGGCTGTGGCGGCTCTCTCTGGCCAGGGTTTTCAGGTAGCGGATGACGGGGTAATTGTCCGAGCGTTCCGGATTTCTCAGGGTGGGGTTTAGGTCTTTGAGAACACAAATAACCGCCTCGTCCTCTTTGATGGCGCCGATGCGGCCCAGAGCAGGCATCAATTGGCCTTTGTTTTGGCCGTTATCTGACCAGCCGGAGACGATATCCCAGATTAGGAGTTTGCGCTTGGGCTTGAGGGAATCGGCTAGAACTTGCAGGAGCTCCTCTGCCGGGGCTTCTTCGGGAGTAACCAGGTAGATCAAAGGGTAGCGGGCGCGAACCACTAAGTCCAGCAGTGTGAGGATGTCTTGGTGATTGCTGGCAAAGGCGAGATCTGAGGGACTCATGGATCCACTGAGAGCGGCTGTAGGTAGTGTAGCCAAGGGATCAGGCTAGGGATGGATGGCTCCGTCGGGGAGGATGGCCCCTTTCAAGTCGGCGAATTGATCCCAGCCGGGACTTAGTTTTGCGCCCCATAGGTTTGCCCCCTTTAGGTTCGTGCCACCCAGCTTTGCTCCCCTCAAGTTGGCTCCCCTCAGGTCAGCCCTGCTCAGGTCGGCCCCGCTCAGGTTGGCCCCGCTCAGGTTGGCCTTGCTCAGGTTGGCCCCGCTCAGGTCAGCCTCGCTCAGGTTGGCCTGGCTCAGGTTGGCCTCGCTCAGTTTGGCCTCGCTC
>NZ_JANSIK010000153.1:0-868 GCF_047462035.1 Synechococcus sp. R5-15
AAAACTGGGCCAGCATCGCCTGTCCTTCCCGCAGCTCTTGAATCAAAACCTGCTGGTTTTGTTGGACAAGGCGCAGCTCCTGCTGAGCGGCCTGCAATTCTCTTTGGGAGGCTTGCAATTCTCTCTGGGAGGCTTGTAGCTCCTGGATGGCTTGAATCAGCCACTGCTCTTGCTCAGGGGTCATGGTTGCTGAAGCACTACAGAATAAGGAAATCCTACCACTGCCAATTCTCCTCTCCCTCTGGGTGAGGGCCTCAGCAGCGCGGAGCGCTCGAACACCCCCTTGGGCCACCCAAAACAAAAACCCCTCTCTCTTTGGAAGAGGGGCTGGGGTTGAGGACGGAAATTCAAGCTCGATCAGTAAAGGGCTTCTTCTTGGTGGGTGATGATGGTGCAGTCGGAAGTAGGGTAAGCCACACAGGTCAGCACATAGCCCTGCTCGATCTGATCATCATCCAGGAAGGACTGATCGCTTTGATCCACCGTGCCGCTCACCAGCTTGCCAGCACAGGTCGAACAGGCACCGGCGCGGCAGGAATAGGGCAGCTCGATCCCTTGCTCTTCCGCCACGTCCAAAATGTACTCATCGTCCGGCACATCGATGGTGACGTTCAAGCCTTGCTCCTCGTTGATCAGAGTGACCTTATAGGTAGCCATCCTGGGTGTGTCTCCAGAAAAAACATCCACTCCTCATCCTGCCACCCTTCTGCCCCGGATCAAGCATCCTTTTGTGAGGAAATAGGCAAATCTTCCGGTTTTTTCCAGGTGGATCCGCAAAAGCCATGCCGGGCAAGGATTGTAAACTACCCGGCTCCGACCGCTAAGCGGTACGGAGCGGGCTTTCAGTAGCCCTGAGCCTGTTCTGCTC
>NZ_JANSIK010000154.1:0-1053 GCF_047462035.1 Synechococcus sp. R5-15
TACGCTTGAACTTCGATGCTTCTTTTGTGGGTCGCGATCGCCTGCGCATTCGTCTCCAAGCTCGCGATGCGGTAACCACCTTCTTTGAGGGTGACCCAGGTGTTGGCTTCCAGGGGGGTGCGGGTGGTACCTTCACCCTTGCCCAGCTGGTTTATCAATTCCCTGCTTTCGACCGCGCTGCTACCATCTACACAGGTATTACAGGTACAGGGGTGTCTAGCGTTCTGCAGTACAGCACGCCCTTTGATGCTCTGTCGGACTTTGCCGATGCTCCCAACTCTACGGCAGATGTGCCCAGCGGAACCCTATTTGGCTTCCGCTATCGCCTGAGTGACCAGTTTCGTCTGTCCTATGCCTACAGCACCAGAAGAGGGCAAGCCTTGGGGAGAGGCTTTGGCGACAGTGGCTTGACAGGTGATGATAGCGCCCACGTCGTTGAGCTGGGCTTCTTGCCGACAAAGGGTCTGGAGTTCTACCTCCAATTTGCTTCCACCTACCTGCAGCAGGCGAACGACGGCCCCACCTTCCTGGCCACGGGTAAAAGTCTCTTCCGTGGACCGGTAAGAGGAACTCGGGTAGATGTCTCTGCACGGGTGAATGCTTTTACGTTCGCAGCCAACTGGGAGATCAGCCCTCGCATTACCTTGTCTGGCTGGTTTACGGCTGGCAATGTGGATTACAACCTGCCCAATGTGGTACCGGCTGGTACTGTTGATCCGGGAGAGGAAGACTTTAACGGTTTCCTCCTTGGCTTTGTTTTCCCCGACCTCTTCGTGGAGGGTGCCAAAGGTGGTATTGTGTTTGGCCAGCCAATTGTGACTGCCGACAACGATGGAGTGTGGGATACTCGCCCCTTCGTTGTGGACGTCTACTACAGCTTCCCGGTCAACGAGTACATTACTCTAACGCCTGCTGCCTACTTTGTGAGCAACCCCAATGGCGGCAGACCCGGAGACAACGACCCAACCATTGGCGTGGGGGCTTTGCGAGCTGTGTTTACTTTCTAGTTCTTAAAATCCCTGCGCTGACATCCAAGTTGCTAAGTAGGGATCC
>NZ_JANSIK010000155.1:0-709 GCF_047462035.1 Synechococcus sp. R5-15
CCATCTCCAACTTCTACCGCCGCTGCAAGGAGAAGGCAGCCCGGAAGGGCTATCCCAAGTTCCAGAAACATTGTCGCTCCGTGGAGTACAAAGTCTCCGGCTGGAAGCTGGCAGCAGATGGGATGTCCCTCACCTTCACGGATGGCTTCCAGGCAGGCACCTTTGCTTTGTATTGCAACGACAAGGCGCGGCGGGACATCCTCACCCTGAAAATCAATCGGGTGCGGGTAGTGCGGAGAGCCGATGGCTACTACGCCCAGTTCTGCCTGGACGTGGAGCGTCGGGAGAAGGTGGGCTACACCGGCGAGGTGGTGGGGCTGGATGTGGGCTTGATGCACTTCTACACCGACAGCAATGGGAACGCTGTGCCGTGTCCCAAGTTTTTGCGTCGTGCCGAGAGGAGGTTGAAACAACAGCAAAGGAGACTGAGCAGAAAGTTCAAGAAGGGGGCCAAACCCCAATCCAAGAACTACCACCAGCAGAGGAAGCGGCTGGGCAAGGTGCATCTCAAAGTCCAACGCCAGCGTAGAGACTGGGCTGTGAAGTTGGCCCGGTGCGTGGTGCTCGCCTACGGCGGCGCGGAGCGCTTTGTCTAGCGACATCGTGGCGTATGAGAACTTGCCGGTGCGCAACCTGGTGCGGAATCACCACTTGGCCAAGTCGATTCACGATGCCGGGTGGAGTTTATTCACCGGGTGGCTGGACTCCT
>NZ_JANSIK010000156.1:0-7201 GCF_047462035.1 Synechococcus sp. R5-15
CACCTGAGCGGTGTTCTGCTGTTCCGGTAACTTTGCTTCCACGCAAATCTGGATGGAGTAGGAACCGTCTTTGCGCTTGACCAGAGTGGCCGTTCGCGTCAGCGGACCGGAGGTCTTTTTGGGATTGGAGCCTGCCAACTGTTCTCTCTGGTAATGACCAATCGCCAGCTCAAAGCGTTCTCGACCCTCCACCGTGGTGAGCGACACCGTCCAGTCTTTCTCGCGAAACGAAAAGATACGAGCGTCGTAGGTAGCGAAGCCACCCTTGTTCGCGTTAGCGTCGCGTAGCGACAACGCTTTGACCGGGCGGTTTTTCTGTTGTGCCACCTTGCGAGCAGACGCTACCCGTCTGCATATCTGTTGGTCGCGTAAGCGGGACGTAGTCCTTGCCAAATTACTGGACAAGCCGAAACGGGCACGGATTTCGTAGTAGCACAGGGATTGGAGTTTCAGTGGGTTGACGACTTTCTCGGGTGTGTTTTGGTTGACCCAGTTCAAGGCTTGGCCGTTCGCGTTAGCGTCGCGTAGCGACAAAGCATCCAATGTCTCGTCCAATTTGGCGGCTTGCGACTGGGACACCTTGAGCTTGCAAGAAACGGTCAGGACTTGGGTCATAGCCTTATTGCATTTTACTCACATTCCTCCCGACCCTTGCCCTGTGGGCAGAGAGCGGGGCTCCTGCGGTTTCTAGCTGACGGGCCAGCCAGGCGGTCAACTCTTCCGAGCTGCTGAAGTCCAACAGAGCTTCCCCCAGCGCCTCCAGTTGTGACGTTGACAAAGCCCAAATCTTATTCTCAAGGGCCGGGTCAAGGGATCCCAACTTCCGCCTGAGCAGCCGCAAAACCAGCGTTGCTTCCCCGTGTTGCAATCCCTGTTGTAATCCTTGTTGCAATCCTTGTTGCAATCCTTGTTGTAGCCCTTGTTGAAGGCCCAGTTGTAGTCCTTCTCTGCGTCCTTCTTTGCGTCCTTCTTCCAGTCCCTCTCGCAGAGCTTCTGCCCGCCACTCTTGGTAGATCACCGATTCCCTCATATCCAAAGACCTCATGATCTGCCAATCAAACCCCGATCCAATGCTAGTCCCGCCAAGACGGCTGTTGCGGCTGCCAATTCCCTTCTCTCACTGGGGTCTGCCAAGCTCTCTAGCTCACTGACCACCTCTCGCAAGGTTTCTGCTGGATCTTCCACCTGGCTTAGAACCCGAAACGGTAGCAGGGCTTGCCGATCCGCTCCGGCCCTCAAATCGCATTCCCACAGGCGGACAACATCAAACTCATGGCTCAGCCTCTCTAGACGAAAAGAGGTCTGGAAAACTCGCTCCGACCCCGTTTTGCGCAAGTCAATCGCGTTAGCGGTGCGGAGCACCTTGACCACCTGCTGCACCGATAGGTGAGGATACCTCCGATAGAGTCGGAGCCGAGCCACTTCTCCCATGAGCCAGCGGGCAAACTGCTCTGGGAAACGCTCGGCCAGATATTTGCAGACGTTGTCATAGGCCATGTCGAGGTGGATCCCTGGAATTAGCGACCGCCCACGGTAATGGAATCTACCTTGATGTGAGGCTGCCCGACGGTGACGTAAATGCTGCCACTTACAGAGCCACAGAACCCGGCTGCCAAGCTGAGGTCTTTGGAACACATGGAGATTTTGGTCAAGATGTCTTTGGCTTCTCCGATCAGGGTGGCTCCCTTGAGGGGTTTGGTAATCTTGCCGTTTTCGATGAGATAGGCTTCTTCGACGGCAAAGTTAAATTGCCCGGTTGGGCCGACGCTCCCTCCCCCCATACGCTTGCAGTAAATGCCTTTGTCGATAGAAGCAAAAAGATCGTCCAATTCTGCATCTCCGGGGGCAATGTAAGTGTTGCGCATACGGCTGGCGGGGGCAAAGGTGTAGTTCTGTCGGCGACCGCTGCCGGTGCGGGGGTGGCCGGTGCGCAGTGAGCCGGCCCGGTCGGCCAGGAAGTTCTTCAAAATGCCCTTTTCAATTAGCAAAGTGCGCTGGACCGGCATGCCCTCGTCGTCCACATCCAGGCTGCCAAAGGCCCCTTCAGAGAGACCTTCGTCCCAGGCGGTGAGGTTTTTGTGGGCAATTTTCTGGCCTTTTTTGTCGGCAAAGGGAGTGGTTTTGCGCTCAATCTGGGTGGTTTCCAACAAGTGGCCGCAGGCTTCGTGGAAGATAACGCCGCCAAAAGCGTTGGACATCACAATCGGGTAGGTGCCGGATTCCACGTAGTCGGCATAGAGCATCTGGCCGGCGGCTTCTGCCAGCTCCCGGCTGTGGGCCTCCAGATCCCAGCGGCGCAAAAAGTTGGGATCCCCCGTACCGCCGGAGCGTTGACTGACAGAGGCGCGATGGGATCCATCGGCACAGAGCAGCGTAGAGCTCACGGATTGGGTGAGGCGCACATCCCGCACAAAGGTGCCATCGCTGCAGGCCACCAGAATCTCTTGCCAATCGCGGAAATAGGTGGTGCGGCGGGACTGCACATGGCGGGCTTGGCGACCCAGTTGCTCGTTGGCTTTGAGCAGGATCTCCCCCATCTCCGCAATGGGGCTACATTCCTTCAACCAGCCATCTTTGCGGCGACGCTCGCCGTAGTCCTGCAGCATCTCCAGGTTGATGGCAGAAACCAGCGCTGTGGGGCCAGGAGGGGTGAAGCCCATCAGCGAAAGGCCCTTCTCCAGAGCAGCCTTGAGACCGGCAAAGGACAGATCGTTGGTGCTGACGTAGCAGTCGGCCAAGCCGCGAAACACCCGCACGCCGGCCCCGGTGGAGAGCCGTGGGGTGATGCTGGTGATGGCGTCATCTTCGGCCAGGCAACTGATGGAATTGCCCCGTTCTAGAAAAATCTCCACCAAATCGGCACCGGCAGCGCGCCCCCAGCCCAACAGGGCAGAGAGGGGATCCCGCCAATCCTCGTCGAAGCGCTGTAGAGTATGACGGTAGTTCAGGTTGGGCAGTTCTTTGGACAAAAGCAGCATGGCAGGCTCAGGGAGTAGAGACGAGCTAAGGCCGGCGCAAGTTTTCGTTTTCTCAGTTTAACAAGGAGTAAAGGTTCTCCCCTGCCGGCAGGTTGGCCTTGAGCTTGACAAGGGCGGGGGAGCAATCGAAGATCGCTGCACAAGGAAACCTCGACTTGCAATGGCTGCCAAGAAAAAACCGCCGGAGCTTCAGCCCAGCCTGTTTGACGATCCCATCGAGCCGCCAGCCCCGGCGGAGGAGACACTCCCCCAGTGGGATCAGATCCCCCTGTCGGCCCAGGTGTCCATCCCCCCCGGCACTTACAGGGATTTGGAGCAACTGAAGCAGCATTGTTTGGTATGCCAGCGCTGCGACTTGGCAGCCAGCCGTACCCATGTGGTGGTGCATCGGGGCAACCCCAAGGCAAGGATTTTAATCATCGGAGAGGGGCCAGGGGAAAGCGAAGACCTGCAGGGGCTGCCTTTTGTGGGCAAGTCGGGACAATTGCTGGATAAAATCCTGGCTTCGGTGGGGCTGGATCCCGAGCAGGACACCTACATCTGTAATGTGGTCAAGTGCCGCCCCCCTAACAACCGCGTGCCCACCCAGGAGGAGATGGACGCCTGCCGTCCCTATCTGTTGGAGCAGATTCGCCTGGTGGATCCCTGGATTATTCTGCTCACGGGGGCCACCTCGGTGCGCTCCCTTTTGGGCGAGAAGCGAGGGATCACCAAGATCCGCGGGGAATGGATCCAGTGGCAGGGACGCTGGTGTATGCCCATCTTTCACCCGGCTTATCTGCTGCGCAACCCAGACCGCACCCCCGGCAGCCCCAAGTGGTTGATGTGGCAGGATATTCAGGCGGTGAAGCAAAAGTATCTGGAACTCACCGGCACAGCACCGCCCCAGCCCAACTTTTGAGCCCATTTCCCCAAGCGCCCCTCCTCCCAAAGGAGAGCAAGGGATCCCTACCTTGGCTGATCCCCAGGTTTGAACCCAGTCAAGAGGCCAAAGCGGAGCAAGCCGGTGGCATAAGCCTGACGCATCAGGCCCAGCCCCAGCGCCCCGCGAACGGTAACCCAGCCGCTGCGCAGCAAAGCCCAGATCCAGCGCCAGTCGCGGGCAGAAGCGATCACCTCATCCCAGAAAGGGGCCACTCGCTCCGACCAGTCGGCGCTGCGCACCTGCTCAAAGCCCACCTGTTGGGCCAGAGCCTCGTAGCTGGAGAGGCTGATCACATAGGGCAGGCAGTACACCTCGTAGATTTTCTGCAAAAGCTGTTGATCCTGCTGGCTCAGGGATCCCTCGCGGTGGCACCAGGTTACCACCATCACCTGCCCGCCCGGTTGCAAGACCCGCCAGCATTCGGCCAGAAACTGCTGCTTATCCGGCATGTGCTCGCCGCTTTCCAGAGACCACACCAAATCGAAGGTGTTGTCTGCAAAGGGCATCTCCAGGGCATCGGCCACCTGAAATCGCACCTTGTTGCTCAGGCCGGCCTCTTGGGCGCGCTCCGTAGCCCGCTTGGCTTGGACGGGGCTGAGGGTAATGCCCGTAACCTGTGCCCCAAAGCGCCGGGCTAACTCCAAGCTGCTTCCCCCAATGCCACAGCCAAGATCAAGAATGTGCTGGGGAGGGCAGGGATCCCCGATCTGGCCCCACTGGATAACCCTATCAATCAAGTCAATCTGAGCTTGGCGGCGATCCTTACCGGTTTGGCCCGGCTCGTAATAGCCATGGTGCATGTGCTCCCCCCACACCCGCTCCCAGAGGCCGGAGGAGGCATCGTAGAAGTGGCGAATGCGTTGGTTGAGGGTGGAGGTCACGGCGGCAGATCTCGGTCTATGGCTTTCTCATTTTGGATCCTCTTGCCCGGTGGGGCTTGATGGGGAGGTCTTGAAACCCGATTCGCGCCAGCCGGACGGAGCCATAGTAACAGACCCTTTCCGGGCTCACCTTGGAGCAGAAAGCGATCCCAGCGCCCAAACCAACCGCTGCACAGCACTCAAGAGCACCAGAATCGCCATCAGCCCAAACAAGCCCACCATGTACTCCGGGAAAAGGAAAAACAAGCCGTAGAAAAAGATGGTTTCGCTGCCCTCGATAAGCCCCGACGGCATACTTAAGCTGGTCAGTTCATCCAGGGATCCCGCCCCGACAGTGCCATCCGTCCTTGTTGCTCCGCAACGCTGTCGCGAACGCCGTTTTTCCAACAGCCCTGCCAAATACATCCAGGAGCAAAGGTTGATGTAAAAGCTGGCCAGCATCAGAGCCAGAGAAGCATAGCCCAGCAGGGATCCCTGGTGAAAGGCCAGCCCCAGGGGAACGACCGCGTAGACCACCACATCCAGCAGCATATCCAGGTAGCCCCCCAGATCGCTCTGCCGCCCCTGCAGACGAGCCAACGTGCCGTCCAGCCCATCCATAAACCGGTTCAGCAACCACAGGCCCAGCCCCCACCCGTAGGCCCCGTAAGCTGCCGCTGTCCCAGAGGCCAGGCCCATGGCAAACCCCGACAGGGTAATGGCTAGGGGATGCACCTGTTGGAGAGGGGTTTGCAGCACTGGAGCCAACAGCCGCTCCTTCCACTGCCTAAGCACCTTATCCAGCAAGAAACACTCCTTTCTTATTGCTCTGCAACGCTGTTGCCGATGATCACCACCGGCTGGGATCCCAGAGGCCAGAGGCACAAAACCTCTGGATTCAATTTTCTTGCTCCGCACCGCCAACGCGATGGAAATCATCATCCCAGAATCATCCCAGATGATGAGAATGCTACTGAAGGGAGGTCAGAGCAAAGTGCTGTGCCTACGGCAAAGGAACCGCACCGCTGTTGCGAATGAAGCGGATACCTACGCGGAGTATGTTTGCTCTGGCCCCTTTCCTCTACCGGAAGTGCTGCGGCAAGCCTAGGCTGGGACAAAGCCTGTGGGTAAACTAAAGGTTAGGCTGGGTAGCCTATCGCCTGGCGGACTGTGTGCTCCTTAACTCGGTGTTCGCGGCACCTTTTTCTCCCTCAACTCCAACATACCTACGAGCGAGTCCATGAGCGAGACCCCCACTTCCCCAGCAGAAGCGTTCGCGGCACCAGAGCCGGTCATGGCCATCACCGGCCTGACCAAAACCTATCGCACAGGATTTTGGCTGAACAAGGTGGTCAGCCCCCTCAAAGATTTTTCTCTGACTGTGGCCCGCGGAGAAACCTTTGGGCTGCTGGGGCCCAACGGGGCCGGGAAAACCACCACCATCAAATGCCTACTGGGCATTGTGGAGCCCACCCGCGGCAGCGGCACTTTGCTGGGCAAACCCCTGGGGGATCGCTCCATCAAGCAACAGGTGGGATATTTGCCGGAGAACCCCTATTTTTACGATTACTTGACGGCATGGGAGTTTCTCCAGTTTGCCGGCAAGGTGTTTGGTCTGCCCAATAGCCTGTTGAAGGAGCGGATCCCGCAACTGCTGGAGCTGGTGGGGCTTTCTATAGATACGGCCCGCAAAAAACAACTGCGCACCTACTCCAAGGGCATGCTGCAGCGCACTGGCATGGCCCAAGCGCTGATCAACGACCCAGAGCTGGTGTTTCTGGATGAGCCGATGTCGGGACTGGATCCCATGGGCCGCTATCAAATGCGCGAGATCATTCTGTCCCTCAAGCAGCAGGGCAAAACGGTGTTTTTCAACAGCCATATCCTGGCGGATGTGGAAGTTATCTGCAACCGAGTCGGCCTGATCATCGGCGGCAAATTGGTGCATCAGGGAACTTTGGATGACTTGCTGGGAGAGAGCAAAAGCTATCGGGTACAGGGGCACGGTGGCGCCGTCGAACAGTTCCGCGACCGCCTAGAGCACTTCTCGATTCAGGGATCCCATTGGTCGGGGGAATGGAGTGGATCCCTACCGGAGTTGCTGAGCCTTTTGAACCAAGCGGGGGCAGTGGTGACAGATTTGCATTGGCAGCGGCAATCCCTAGAAGAGTTCTTTGTGGAGCAAGTGCGGGCCATTGAAGGGGATCATCCGGTCTCTGCCTAGGCTGGCCGTTTGCACTGGTGCTATGGAGAACCCCGAGAGCAGGACGGAGTTCTGCCCTGAGTATTTCCCAGTAGGGGACTCTGTGCTGATACATTTACGCTGAACACTGCTGAACATCACTGTTCAACTATGCAGCGATAGCACTCTGTTTGTTTCCAAACAGAATGGCGGTATCCCGCAAAGCTTTGAGTAGAATACCCAAAGCGCAGTTTCC
>NZ_JANSIK010000157.1:0-2504 GCF_047462035.1 Synechococcus sp. R5-15
GAGCAGAGCAGGCTCAGGGCTACTGAAAGCCCGCTCCGTACCGCTTAGCGGTCGGAGCCGGGTAGTTTACTCAGCGCCCTCCCCCCTAGTCTTTCTCCCAAGGGGCGAGGGGAGATCAGAAAAGGTTGGAATCAAAACTTTGCCCCACCTGTTCTAGGGATCGCCAACAGGGATTCACAAAATCAATAACCCCGCATCGGCTCCGCCTCTGGCTCCAATTCCGGATCTATGAAGTTGGACGGATCGTAGAGGAAGCGGTTGACCTCGTCCTCAATGCGATAGATCTCGAAGGGCTCCAATTGTTTGCCAGTTCGCAAGGCCAGCAGGTAGCCATCCACCAGCAGACGTAGCTCATCGGTGCGCCGGTAGCCCCGCTGCCAGGTATCCACCAGAGCATCGGTCAAAGCCTGATAGTGCCGGATCAACTTTGGGTCTTGCAACATGGTGTTCCCTTGCCCTGCCTGTTTCTATCCTAACGTTTGGTGTCTCTTTGTAAGCGGGGATTGCGAACGGGATCCCGAAGCTTGGTCTCTTCTTGGCTTCAAGCCATGGGCAGGTGCAGCCGCGAAGGCGTCTCGCCACCGCTGCGGAGAGTGATGGTGAGAATGCGGGCCTCAATCAGCCGCTCTTCCCGCATTCCCATACCCGTGTTGACAGGGTAGGCCGGGAAACAAGCCGCGCTGAGGCTGAGGCGCAGAGCATGACCGCAAGGAATGCGAATACAGGTGGGCTGACAGGGAATCAGAATGGGGGTACTGGGCTGGGGATCCCGTAGGCGACAATAGCCTTGGGAAAAGTTATACACCTGCCCATCGGGCCTTACCACCGAGAGCACAGCGCAAAGATCGAAACTGGGGCTGTCGGCCTCCGCGTACACCTCCACAGCAATGTCCCCGACCAGAACCAGCTCGGCTTGCAGCGGCGGAGTGGTATAGGTCAGGACATCGGTGCGGCAGTCGAGGGCGGAGCGCTCTTGCGGCCCGGCAGGATGAGCCAGGTGGCCCCCCAAGGCCGGCACCGGTCGCCAGGGATCGTGAACAAAGGTATCCGATTGTTGCGTCGGCGAGGGTTCAGGGCGAAGGGATCCCTCTGCTTCTGAAAGGGCAGCCAAGCCGGTGCTGTGTAGGTAAAAAGCTTTTGGCTCAGGGGTAGGCCAAGCATCAAAGCCGCGCCAGCGGTTGGATCCCATCTCGAACAGGCGTACCGGCGGCTCCTGGAGGATCCCTGTATCTTTGCCTTTGAGGAACTGGTCAAACCAGCGCACCTGCAGGCGATCGATGGGGCTGACAGCCTCTGGGCCAAAGTCCAACGCCCCCACTTTGCGCCCCCAAGGGAGATGGATCCAAGGGCCGATGATCAGGTATTGAGGGTTCTGGCTGCGGGCGCTCATTTCCTTGTAGAGGCGCAGGCTACCACTCAGGTAGCTGTCAAACCAGCCGGCAATGTGTAGCATCGGCAGATCCACCACCTCTAGACGGGGAGAGAGCTTGCGCCAGTATTCATCCGGCTCGCTGTGCTCCAGCCAGTCGAAGTAATAGGACTGGGGCGCATATTGTTGCAACACGCCCGGCTTGAGGGGGATAGGGTCGTAGAGGGGGAGATTGCGGGCAGCTTTCAAAAGCGCCTGGTAGGCGTTGGCATCCCCCCTGAGACGCGCCCCTTCGGCCTCCAGTTGCAAGGCCCAACTGAGGTTGTTGTAGAAGGCAAAGGCCCCCCCTGGGTAAGCGGCATCGGCATAGAGATCGTAAGGCAGCATCGCCGGGCAGATGGCCTTCAAGGCGCTGGGACGGGTAGAAGCCGCATACAGCTGGGTCATGCCCTGATAAGAGAAGCCGTACATGCCCACTACGCCGTTGCTCCCCGGCAAGGCAGCCGCCCAATTGACGGCGTCAAACCCGTCTTCCACCTCATGGCGGAAAGGGTAGAAGGATCCCTTGGAAGTTCCCCGTCCGCGCACATCCTGGATGACCACAATGTACCCCTGGGCCGCATACCACCTGGGATGGGCATACACCACCGTCGAGGCAATGGCCCGCCCATAGGGCTGCCGCATCAGCAAAACCGGGTAGCTCCCCTCCCCTTGCGGGCGATAGACATCCGCGTCCAGTTGGATCCCGTCGCGGGTGAACATGGAAACAGTTTCGCGGGGGCGAACGGGCAACATGGCCTGGGTTGGGCTAGCGGATCTTGCCAAAGGGATACCAACCAAGGACAACCTAAGGGATCCCTGGGTGGATTCTTCCTAAGATAAAGCAGAAGCCCTTATGAGAGGGAGAAACTCCCACCAGAGTTTGAGCCCCTTCCCTGGTATTGCCCTTGATCTCCGGCCTGCTGGCGCAAACGCAGCCCCCTCCAGACCCCTCTTTTATGGCTTTTATGGATTTATGGAAACAGAGACCCTGGGAAAAGATTTGTCGGAGCATGCCTCTAACCTCCAAAACCCTGAACTTTGCTGAATTTACTGAGCTTTAGGCGGTTTGGCAAAAGTCATTGAGAGGGATATA
>NZ_JANSIK010000158.1:0-5363 GCF_047462035.1 Synechococcus sp. R5-15
TTGCCAAACCGCCTAAAGCTCAGTAAATTCAGCAAAGTTCAGGGTTTTGGGGGTTAGAGGCATGCTCCCCAGAAAATCTCAGTTGCAAAGGCGGTGCGGAGCACTCAAGCGATAGACTGGGGTGTACAGCTCCCGCTCCGCTGCGAATCTGCTCGATTGAACCGTTGCTCGCCAAGCCTACCCGCCAACCATGGGATCCGCAACTCTATCCGCTCCTTGTACCTTTCCCCTCACCGCTGTAGTGGGGCAACAGGCGGCCAAGCTGGCTCTGCTGCTGGCAGCAGTGGATCCCAGCCTAAGGGGTGTGGTGCTGGTGGGGCCTCGCGGCACCGCCAAGTCGGTTTTGGCCAGAGGGATCCACGCCTTGCTACCGCCCATCGAGGTGATTGCGGGATCCTATTGCAACGACGATCCAGCGCAGCCGGATACCTGGTCCGACTGGGCCAAGGCTCGCTACCCAGCCGGAGAGGTGCCGCCCACCCAAGTGATATCGCCCCCCTTTGTCCAGGTTCCCCTGGGCGTCACCGAAGATCGGCTGCTGGGATCCGTCGATGTGGAGGCCTCCATCAGGCAGGGGGAAACGGTCTTCCAGCCAGGGCTCTTGGCTGCTGCCCACCGGGGCGTGCTCTATGTGGATGACATCAACCTCTTGGACGACGCCATCGTCAACTTGTTGCTGACGGTGGTGGGGGATGGGGTCAACCGCCTGGAACGGGAGGGGCTGAGTCTGCAACACCCCTGCCTGCCTCTCTTGGTGGCCACCTACAACCCCGAAGAGGGATCCCTGCGCCCCCACCTGCTGGATCGCCTGGCACTGGTGGTGCCGGTGGGGCAGGAGCTGAGCCTAGAAGAGCGAGGGGAAATTGTCCAACGGGCAACGCAATTTGTCGATGCTCCCGAGCCCTTCCTGGCCGAGCACCAGGCGGAACTGGAGGAAATCCGCACCCGCATCCTCCTGGCGCGGGAGTGGCTGCCCCAGGTCAAGCCGCAGCGGGAACAGCTCCTCTACCTGGTGCAGGAGGCCATCCGCGGCAACGTCCAAGGGCACCGGGGAGAACAATTTGCCCTGCGAGCCGCCTGTGCCCTGGCGGCGCTGGAGGGGCGGGATCGCCTCCTGGCCGAGGATCTGCAGCAGGCCGTGCAGCTGGTGCTGCTGCGCCGCGCCCGTTACGACCCCGACCAGCCCCCGCCTCCCCCCCCACCCCAATCCCAACAGCCCGATCCTTCCCCAAGCAATTCCGACGACACCGGCGAGGACCAGGAGGAGACGGATCCCCAGCCGGAAAGCCTCAGCCTGCCGCAGGAGTTTTTTTTCGATCCTGAGCAGGTGGCCCTGGACCCGCGCCTGCTGGCCTTTGCCCAGTCCCTCAACCAGCAGGGAAAAACGGGATCCCGCAGCCTGGTGTTCAGCGCCGACCGAGGCCGCTACGTCAAGCCCATCCTGCCCCAGGGATCCAACCCCCGCATTGCCGTCGATGCCACCTTGCGAGCTGCTGCCCCCTATCAGAAAAGCCGCCGCCAGCGGCAACCGGGACGTAGCGTGATTGTGGAGCCGAGCGATATCCGCGCCAAAAAGCTGGTTCGCAAGGCCGGAGCCCTGGTGATCTTTGTGGTGGACGCCTCCGGCTCCATGGCCCTCAACCGCATGCAAGCGGCCAAAGGTGCCGCCCTGCGCCTGCTCACCGAGGCTTACCAAAACCGTGACAAGGTGGCCCTCATCGCCTTTCGTGGGGAAACTGCCGAAGTGTTGCTCCCCCCCACCCGCTCCATCGAGCTGGCCCGCCGCCGTCTGGAATCCCTGCCCTGTGGCGGGGGATCCCCTCTCGCCCATGCCCTCACCCAAGCCGTGCGCATGGGAGTCAATGCCCGCACCGCTGGCGATGTAGGTCAGGTGATGCTGGTGGCTCTCACCGATGGCCGGGCCAACATTCCCCTCAGCCGCTCCTTGGGACGGAGCGACAGCAAAAGCCAGTTGGGAGCGGATCCCATCGACCTCAAGCAAGAGCTGCGGGAGATCGCCCTGCGCATCCGCGCCCTGGGGTTGAAGCTGCTTTTGATCGATTCCCAAAGCCGCTTTGTAACCACCGGCTTCAGCGCCGAGCTGGCGGAATTGGCGGGCGGACGGTACTTTCATCTGCCCCGTGCCACCGACCAGGGGATCGCAGCCGTGGCCCGCTCGGCTATGCAGGAGGGACGCACCTACCCCTGAGAGAACAGCCTCTCCGTTGGCAAAGGTTGTAACTTTTCTTAATGGTTGGTTATGATCCCTGTAGGCGCTCTTTACCTTTTCCCATGGCTACAGGACTCCTGCCCCAACTTTCCCTGCAAAATCCCATGGCTGTCGATTGGGTTAGCCGAGGGGTAGGCGCAGCCATTCGTGCCCTCTTTAAGCATGCAGAGCGGCTGGAGGCGCGCGTGCGAGTGGAGCCTGTTGCCAAATTGTTGCAGGGTCGTATCGACAGCTTTGAACTGTTGGGCCAGCATCTGCAGATGTACAACGGCCTGAGGCTTTCGGCCCTAGAGCTGTTTTGCAACGCGGTGGCCATCGATTTCAGCCAAATTTGGCAGGGGAAGATCAAGCTGCGCCAGCCGGTACAGGCCACGATGCGTGTGGTGCTGAGCGAAGACGATCTGGCGCAATCGTTTAACACACCTTTTGTGCTGAATAGGCTGGCCTTAGGAAAGCAGGATGATAGCCCCCTATCCTTCCATCACGTCCATATCAGCATCACCCCGGCGCGACGACTGCAATTCCAGGCAAATGTACAGCAGGGAGAAGCCAGGGCTTTCTGCGTCGGTTTTTCCGCCCAGGTTGAGGTGCTGGAGCGGCGTCGCATCCGCTTTACAGATCCAGTGTTTGAAAGCGGTACAGAAGAGGAGCTAGCCTTGAGCCAAGCTTTGGTACGCTGCCTGAATGAGCTTCTGGATTTGGATCGGCTCGCCTTGCGAGGCACTGAGCTGCGGGTAGACCGGGTGAACTTGCAGCCCCAGCAGATGATCCTGTACGGCAGTGCCACCCTAGCGCAATTTCCCACACGCCAACCCCAATGGGAAAGTGCTTGACAGCCTTTGGAAGGGCGGCTACGCTCAATAGTGGTGAGGAGTGAAGAGAAGAAGCCTCTGGGGTCGAAACACGGACAGACGCCCAGGGGTTTTTTCATGTCCTAGGAGCTTAAGTGCTCCGCATTATAGTCATCTTGAATAGGAATAAAACATTTTCGTTCATTGCTCTCTAACTCCCCTCTCCCAAAAAGAGAGGGGCTTGGGGTGGTCGCGGAAGCGGCGCAGAGCGCTTGGGGAGTGTCTCAATCTAGTTTGAAATGGCTATAAGATGGCCATAATTGCTCGACGTTGGTCATGCCCGGGGATCAAGCTGCCTTTGCTGTGATGTCCGCAGCTTTGCCAACCGGAATACGGCGCGGCTTCTCTAGCTCTAAAGAGTGGGGCAGTTGGGTATCCTAAAAGCTGGGGCTACAGCATCCCCCCTGTTCAGAAGGATGAAGTGGCTCAAAACACAAGGGTCGTTCTGGGATCAAAGAACTCTTCAGCCTTGACCGTGAGGGGATGTTCATTCTTCCGTACCATTGGTTCATTATTTAAGCAGGTCTTGTCAAAGCGAGCGCACCGAGTTTGAAACAGCAACCACTCCGCGTACTTGAGTTTTGGCGCCGCCGCTTTCCCCACAGCTTGCGCACCCAGGTGGCATTGGTCATTGCCAGCCTTTCGTTCGTCCCCAACTTGGTTTTCATCCTGTCGGTGCAGTGGATCTGGCCCGACACGCAGTTCAGCACTGAAGGGATCCTCCTGCTGCTGCTGTGGATCCCGTTGCTGGCGGTGCTGTCGGCGGTGGTGGGCTATGCTCTGTCCTCCATGATTTTGCGCCCCCTCACCCTGCTGGCCCGCGAGTTGGCTCATTTGGAAACCTTGATTAACCAGCCCGCCCGTTGGAATCTGCTGCTCCGCCCCGGGGATCCCCAGGAAGCCCTGATCTTGCGGCAGGCTTTTGCCCAGTTGCTGCGCCAGATCCAGATCGATCAAATGCGGCGAGAAGCCTTTACCGCTACCCTCGTTCACGACCTCAAAACCCCCCTCATCGCCTTTGGGCACCTGCTGAGCGCCTTTAAACAGGATCAACAGCTCGAGCCGGAGCAACGTCGCGCTCTGCTGGATCGCATCCTGCAGGAAAATCAACACAATCTCTCTCTGGTGCAGAAAATGGTGGAGGCTCACCGCCTGGAGCGGGGAGAGATCGAGTTGCATCCTCGGCCTTGTGATCTGGGATCCCTGGCCAGAAAGGTGGCCGAGCGCATGGGATCCCTGGCCCAGGAGCGGGGGATCGATCTGCGAGTCGAAGGAGAAGGGTGGGGCAACGCCGATGAGGCAGAGCTGGAGCGGGCGCTGGTGAATCTGGTGGACAACGCCTTGCGCTACGCACGCCATGCGGTGGTGTTAATCGTCAGCCCCCACCAGATCCAGGTGCAGGATGATGGCCCCGGCTTGCCGGCTCCCCTAGAAGAGTTGGCCCAACCCTACGTGACCCAGCCCATTCACATTGCCGGCCACCACTACCCAACCGGCTCAGGAGGTCTGGGGCTATATATCGCCAGGCGCATCCTGCAGGCCCACGGGGGGGACTTGCGGTTGGTCGAGACGGGATCCCAAGGGACTGCTCTAGCCCTGGTGTTGCGCTAACCCAATAGATTGGTGCTGAACAAGACTGGTGTAGTCATTTTAAGTGACATACTCCCGCACTCATGTTGATGCAAAGCGCTCCGCGCCGCTAAAGCGAGAGAGTGCGGGCTTCCCAGTGACTCCGGTTAGCGCTCCGCGCCGCTAGCGCGAAAAGGACATTTCCTGGGCTTAAGGACTACGTCCCGCTAACGCGAAAAGGACGGGATGCCCCGCCCCTGTACTTGATGTCTATAGCGGCAGTGTATAAAACCCCGCTACTTTTTATGGCACCAGTAAGGACAAAACATCATGTCCCCGCCTTTCATCCCGACCCTCACCCTGGATAGTGAATAGTGGATAGTGGTTAGTGGATAGTGACTATTCACTATTCACTAGCCACTAACTAATAGAGGGCGGGGCTTCCCGGCGGTGTAGCTAGCGGTAACTAACGGGGGTGCAGGGGCAATCAGTCCTGCACTCTACCCGCAGGGTAAGCACCGGGATACAGGGATCCCCGCCATACCTCTGAGCGAAATCTGTTGAGCGAAATCTGTAGTAAAACCTACTTATGCTGGCGGTAACCTACAAGTACCGGATTGATCCAGATGCCTCTTGCTCTTGTCCGGTGGACAGGGGTTCCTGGGTGCAGGAGTCCATCCTGCCTGCCGATGCACCGTTCCCTGTGGATTAGA
>NZ_JANSIK010000159.1:0-8830 GCF_047462035.1 Synechococcus sp. R5-15
GAAATTCCGAAACTTAGCTGTCCTCTGGGGCCGCTAGGGATTGGGATAAAGCCCGCACCCTGCGCATAGCACGGGTGTCGGGTAGTTTACTGTCTTCGATGACCGGGCCCTCGGGGATCCCACATCTCCTGAAGCTGAACATGGGGGGACCTCACCGGCCCACAAAGTATCTGGCAACACAGCTGGCTGCCCCTCTCTCTGATGTAGTGGGGATGGGGTTGGCCATACCAATCGAGATAAACCGGCCTGCAACCCTCATTGCTCCCGCCATCATCTGTCTGGATCAGGGGGATCAGCCCTCACTTGGGCCGCTATGAAAATCATATGAAAATCATTGGAGTTGAGTCAATGTTGGAGTCGCAGAGGGTGGTTCAAAGTGGGTTATCTTCCCCCGCTGTTTCGGGCAAGCCCGTTCTGGAGTTGCGCCACGTCTCGCTGCAGTACCCCGGCAAGGGATCCCCGGTCACGATCATCCGCGACGTCAGCTTTTCTGTTGCCCACTCGGAGTTTGTCTCCATTGTTGGGCCGAGCGGCTGTGGCAAGACTTCTCTTTTGAAGATGATGGCCGGCCTGAACACTGACCATGGCGGCACCCTCTACTTTCAGTTGCAGCCCATCGCCGGCCCCCTGAAGAGTGTGGGCATGGCCTTTCAAAACCCGGTGCTGCTGCCCTGGCGCACAACCCTGGAGAACGTGTTGCTGCCGTTGGAGGTGGTAGAGCCCTACAAGCGCACCTTCAAGCAAAACCTGGCCCAGCACGAGAAGTCGGCGCTGGAGCTGCTGGCCACCGTAGGCTTGGAGGGTTTTCAGAAAGCCTATCCTTGGCAGCTTTCTGGGGGAATGCGGCAGCGGGCTTCCCTGTGCCGCGCTTTGATCCATCAGCCGGAGCTGTTGTTGTTGGACGAACCTTTTGCCGCTTTGGATGCCTTTACCCGCGAGGATATGTGGGAAATGTTGCAGCGGCTGTGGCTGCGCACCGGCTGCACCGCCATTTTGATCACTCACGATTTGCGGGAGGCGGTTTTCCTCTCCGATACCATTTATGTGATGGGGCCACGACCGAGCGAGATCATCTTTTCCCTCAAAGTGGATCTGCCCCGTCCACGCCCGCTGGAGATCTGCCTGACGGACGAGTTTCACCGCTTGGTCTCGGAAGTGCGCCAGCACATTCGGCGCAGCTATTAGGCCAAAGAGCCCTTGATCCAAAAAATCTGGAAAGGTTTGCTGGACAGGTTACCGCGCATTTCTGCCGAGGGATCCCATGAAAAAATCATTTGACCGATTTTTGCAGACCCAAACGGCTTCTGTGGTCTTGCCCGCTGTCACCATCGTTTTGACCCTTGTGCTCTGGCAGGTGGGGGTGGGGCTGTTCAACGTTCCTCGCTTCATTCTGCCGGCGCCCACCCAGATCCTCGCAGCCATGAACCAATGGAGCCCGGTGATTCTGCGTCACTCCCTAACCACCCTCACTTCGACGCTGCTGGCCTTTGCGCTGGCTTTGGTGGGGGGGATAGTGCTGGGATCGATCATCGGCAGCTCCCGCCTGGCCCATCTGTGTTTGTACCCGCTGCTGGTGGGGTTTAACACCATCCCGAAGGTGGCTTTGGTGCCACTGCTGGCGATTTGGTTTGGCTTGGGCACGATCCCGGCGGTGATCACGGCCTTTTTGCTGGCTTTTTTCCCCATTGCGGTCAATGTGGCGGTGGGGCTGGAGACGGTGGAAGCCGAAATGCGGGATGTGCTGCGCTCGTTGGGGGCCAGCTCTTGGGAGATCTTCACCAAGGTGGGGCTACCCCACAGCATGCCCTACCTGTTTGCCTCGTTGAAGGTGGCCATCTCCTTTGCTTTTGTCGGCTCGGTGATCTCGGAGACGGTGGCTTCTAACCAGGGGCTGGGCTACCTGATCGTGTCGGCCAGCTCTTCTTTTGATGTGCCTTTGGCCTTTGCGGGTTTGGTTGCCCTCGGCATTATGGGCATTTTGCTCTACACCTTTTTTGCGGCTTTGGAGCGCTATGTCCTGTCCTGGCGACAGTAGCATCTGCTCCAGGGGATCCCACCGATGCCTGAACAAGCTAGCCCAAATCTGGAAAAGTGGCCCGCACTGCCGGGTGGACGATCTTTCCTGCCCTGATGTTGAGCCCTTTGGCCAAGGCCGAGTCTTGTTCCAAAGCAGCGGCCAGGCCAAGGTTGGCCAGCTTGAGGATGTAGGGGAGAGTGGCGTTGACCAGCGCTTGGGTCGAAGTCCAGGGGACAGCCCCCGGCATGTTGGGAACGCCGTAGTGCAACACCCCGTGGGCTTCGTAAACCGGCTGGGCATGGGTGGTAACCCGTGTGGTAGCAATGCACCCCCCCTGATCCACCGCCACATCCACAATGAGGGAGCGAGGACGCATCTGGGCCACCAACTCTTCTCCCACCAAGACCGGCGCCCGCCTTCCCGGCACCAACACTGCCCCTACCACCAGGTCGGCCTCGCGAACACACTCTTCCACGCTTTGGGCCGTGCTGTAGAGCAGCTCTACCCGCGAGCCAAAAATCAGCTCCAGCTCGTTCAGCCGCTGCAGGTTAATGTCCAAAATCTGCACCCGTGCCCCCAAGCCTACGGCCATTTTGGCCGCCTCAGTGCCCACGGTTCCCCCGCCCAGGATCACCACCCGCCCCGGCGGCACCCCCGGGATCCCGCCCAGCAACACGCCCCGCCCCCCCTGTTGTCGGGTGAGGTAATGGGCGCCAAACTGCACCGAGAGCCGCCCGGCAATCATGCTCATGGGCATCAACAAGGGCAGGGATCCATCTGCCAATTCCACCGTTTCATAGGCAAGGCAGGTGGCTCCCGACTGCAGCAGCGCCTGGGTCAGCTCGCGGCTGGCGGCCAAGTGCAAATAGGTGAACAGAATAAGGTCGGGATGGAGCAGAGGATACTCGGCAGGCAAGGGCTCCTTTACCTTCACCACCAGCTCCTGCCGGTAGATCTCCTCAGGAGTGACAGCCAGCTTGGCCCCCGCTTTTTGGTAGTCCTCATCCGTGAAGCCCGCCCCCTGGCCTGCTTGGGTTTCCACCCACACCTGATGCCCCTGTTCGGTTAAGGCCCGCACCGCCGCCGGTGTCAGCCCGACACGGAACTCTTGCTCTTTGATCTCTTTGGGCACGCCAATTCGCATAGGGATCCCCGTAGGGCTGCTTTCCAGTCTAGACAGACTCTCCCCGCAATGGGATCCCTGGCCTGAGCAGGAGAGCGAAAATTGTAAAGTTTTGTGCGCGATCTGTCGGGGCAAGCAATCGCCAGGCTAATTTTGTTAGCTCAAGATTTCAAGGGCAAACCTAGATCTCTTGCCATGATTGGCACGAAAACAAGACATAACAGCCTCAGAAAGCCCAATTTTCTTGCTTGCGCTTATCCCCAAGAGCAATGTTAATATCTATGTCACGAAGTCTCCGTACTCCCTCGCGAACGCACCTTGAAAACTGCATGGATTCAAGCTTTTCCGGGGGTAGGGTTGATCCCTACCTTTTCCCCGCAAGGGGACGGAAACTTGATCCTAGTTGACCTGCTTGAAAAATTTAAAATCCGGTTGATCCCTACCTTTTCCCCGCAAGGGGACGGAAACCTTAACCAACAAGCGCAGGAACTTGACATTCATTTTCAGTTGATCCCTACCTTTTCCCCGCAAGGGGACGGAAACGCCAATCGAACATTGGCCCAAAACTAGGATTCGTCATCCGTTGATCCCTACCTTTTCCCCGCAAGGGGACGGAAACATGGCAGACATAGTACCTCCCTTTAATCGGGATAAACGTTGATCCCTACCTTTTCCCCGCAAGGGGACGGAAACTTTTTTACTCCTCTCCCTTACGGGAGAATAAAGAACAGTTGATCCCTACCTTTTCCCCGCAAGGGGACGGAAACCTGAGCT
This sequence comes from Synechococcus sp. R5-15, assembly GCF_047462035.1. Lineage (NCBI taxonomy): Bacteria > Bacillati > Cyanobacteriota > Cyanophyceae > Synechococcales > Synechococcaceae > Synechococcus > Synechococcus sp. R5-15. Next base: position 3,915 of record NZ_JANSIK010000159.1, read on the forward strand.
ACGCGAGGCGAGAGGAGAGAGAAAGGAAAGTTGATCCCTGCCTTCTTCGAGACATCCTTGAGAACTGAGACTGGCGGATTCTAGGGTGGATCCCTAGCGCAGGAAACGGGCCAGCAGCACCAGTCCGATGCCGCCGAACAAGATGTTGAAGCTCCAGGCTGCCGCCCAAGGGGGAAGGGCTCCCACTTCTCCCAAGCTGCGAGACACGCTCAGAACCACGTAGTAGCCAAACACCAACAGGATCCCGAAGACGACGCCCCCGTAGCGTCCCACCCGCCGGGCAGTGCTGGATCCCAGGGGGAGCGAAATCAGCACGGCAAAAAAGCTGGCCAAGGGCAGGGAGAAGCGCATGTGGAACTCGGTGCGCAGAGCCTGAGTATTGAGATTGGAGCGGGCCAAACGGGAAATCCGCTCCGCCAGCTCCGGTAAGCTCAACTCGCTGGGGGGAACCGGCGGCTGCATTAGGGTAGCCAGATCCTGGGAAACTTGCAGCGGCTTGCGATGAAACGTTTGCTCGGCAATGCTGAGACCCGTGGGGCCGTAAAGGTGGGTCGCTCCTTCGCTGAGGCTCCACTCCAGTCCGTTCCACACTGCCTGAGCGGCCAAGGTCACTTCCGCCAACTGGTATTTGCCTCCCGGCAAGGGATCCACCCGCAAAATCGTAACATCTTGCATCGTATTTAACCGGGGATCCACTTGGCGGATGAAGAACCAGAGGTTGTCTTCGGTTTTGAAAAAGACATCGTATTGCACCGGGGTGGTGGCCTGGGCCAGCAAAGCTTGCTGATCGATCTGGCGGATTTGCTGTTTGCTGGCTGGCAGCAGCACGTTGCTGATGAAAAAAGCGCTCAAGCTCATGGCCAACCCCACCAGCAGCAGGGGCCGGAAAATCCGGCTAAACGGGATCCCGGCTGCCCGCATAGCGGTGATCTCGCTGTTGCCGCTCAGCTTGCCCAAGGTGAGCATGGTGGCAAAAAAGGCGGCAATGGGCATACCCAGCACCACCATCTCCGGCAGATCCAAAACCAAGAGGCGCAACACCGTCAGGGGGGGGACGGATCCCTCGACCAGCCGCTCGGCCAGGGTAAACAGTCGGCCCACCAGCAGCAGCAGGGTTCCCCCCGCAACACCGGCCAGCACTGGGGTGAGCATCTGCCCAAATAGATAGCGCTCCAGCAGCCAGAACTTGGTGAGCAACCGTGCCATGTTTGAGAATTGAAAGGGATCGCCCTCATCCCCAAGGGAGAGGCGAGTTGCAATGGCCGAAAAATCGGCGGCAAAAGCCCTGAACCAGGCTTATCGATTTATTCTCGCTCAAGGGCTTGGGGCAGGTGGGGGAAACGACTCCGTTTTGTCGGCAGGATCCGAACGCGGCCTAGGAGAGTTGAGGGGAGGTTCGGACTCGGGATCCAGCTCGGCCCCCCAGGCGGCCAGGTAGGCCCGTTGTTCGGGGGAAAGGCGGCGAGCCTGGCGGAAATCTGCCCCTGCCACGATAGCTCCGGTGTAGGCCCCGGTCTTGAAATCGGGCTTTTGCCCTGGCTGAGCAGGGGAAGCTGTCTGAGGGGATCCCACAAACAGCAAAGCGCGGTAGAGATCGGCCCCGCGCAGGTCGGCATTCCGCAAGTTAGCTCCGCACAGATTGGTGTGGCTGAGATCGCAGCCGCTCAGGTTGGCCCGCTCCAGGCTGGCTTCGCTGAAATCCACCGCCCGCAACAGGGTGCCATGCAGGTCGGCTCCCTCCAGCATCGTGCCCAGGTTGACCACTCGGATCCCGTGCAGGCGATCCCGCTGGTAGCCCCCCTTGCCATCCAGGATAGGTCGGCCCAGGTGTTCGTCTCGCCGCAGAGGGCTGAGCAGGTTAGCGGTGGAGAGAAAGCGCAGGATCTTGGCTTTGCCGAAGCGATCCACCCCGTTCAACAAAGCAGCCGTGCGCCCGGCAGCAATGGCCCGCTCCAGGGGCCAATCGTCCAACTGCCCATCGGGAGACAAGACCAGGTTGGAAATGCCTTCAAAGTAGGCGTCGATGGTCTGCTGCTGGGTGATGATATTCTGCTGAATGGTGAGATCGCGGGAGATGATGTACTGCCGCCAGGCGATGTAGGCGGCCAGGATGGCGATCAAGATCTGGCCTGTGGCCCCGAACACTTCTCCCAAAGCCCCAATTGCTTCCCAACTCAGGGATCCCAAGGCAGAAAACAGCCCGCTCCCGGCAATCCCTCCCATCACGGCCAAGCTGAGGGCCACTCCCGCCCAGGCCAATTGAGGCCAAGTGGTCAGCCACTGCCAAAGACGGCGTCCGATCTGAGCCCAAAGTGATCGCCCCCACCAGCCCGCCAGGCCCAGCCAAGCCAGCACCGCCCCCCAGCCCAAGACCGGCTGAGCCATCAGCTTTCCCAAGAGCAGCAAGAAGGCCGGGATCCCCAACAGCAGCAGATGAATCAGGGGTTGCCACGGTGAGACCGGAGACAGCAGGATCTCGGATTCAACCAGCGGCGGCTCTTGGGGCAGATGTTCGGGGGCAAGGGTTCTGTAGGTCATGGCGCAAGAAAGGATGATACTCTAGGGCTAGTGTCAGATTTGCAAAAAAAGCCTGCGTTAGTCCGTATTTAGAGTTGGCGGATAGGGCAGGATCCCGCCTACTCAGTTTGGTAGGATAACCTCGGCCTTTCTTCTCTAGCCCAGCCTGGTGTGAGGATAACCACCATGATCTCTTCCTTATTGTCCTTACTGCCTATTGGTCTGCAGAAATCCGGCGAACACCAATCTACAGCAGTCCTGCCCGGCCTGCGGGCGCAGCGCCATCGTTCTGCGATGCTGACGCGGCTGGCAACCTCTCTGATGCTTGGCACCACCTTACTGCTGACAGCAAAGTTGGATCCCGGCTGGGCGCAAACTTCCCTGGACACCGGCATTACCGGTGAGCAGACCCTGCCTCAAGCTCCCCCGCTCCCGGACAATCGCCCGGCCATTTTCGTGGATGCGGCCAACGGCAGCGATACCCGTGGGGATGGATCCCGCAATAACCCCTTCAAGACGATTACTTACGCCATTCAGCGGGCTGAGGCTGGCAGCGTCATTCAGCTTTTTCCTGGGGTGTATAGCGAGGAGAGCGGCGAAACCTTCCCCATCCGTCTGAAAGCCGGCCTCACCTTGCGTGGGGACGAGTCCACCTTGGGAGAGGGCTATCTCATCACCGGCGGCGGTACCTACATGAGCCCGACCCTAGGCCGACAAAATGTTGCTCTGCTGGCAGAAACCGGCGCAGAAGTGCGAGGAGTTACCCTGCGCAACCAAGGGCGGCGCGGCTATGCCCTCTGGGTCGAATCGGCCTCCCCGCGCATTCTCAACAACAGCTTTGTGGGCAGCATCCACGATGGGATCTTCATTGCCGGCGCTTCCAATCCCTGGGTGGAGGGCAACCGCTTCTATAAAAACGGGGCCAACGGCATTTCCGTCTTGGGCACCTCCCAGCCCACCATCATCAATAACCTGTTCCAGGAGACCGGCTTTGGCATCACCATCGACCAGCGCTCGGCGCCTATTGTGCGCAACAACCGCATCCTGCAGAACCGTACCGGCGTGATCGTCGGGGGCAGCTCCAGGCCCATCCTGCGCAACAATCTCATCGCCCAGAACTTGGAGACCGGCCTCACCGCCATCACCACTGCCCAGCCGGATTTGGGCACGGCCACGGATCCCGGCAACAACATCTTTGAGGGCAACGGCCAATACGATATCAACAACGCCACCCGCGGCCTGCGCCTCAATGCCAACGGCAACCAACTGCGGGGCAAAGCCAAAGGGGATCTGGATCTGTCCGGTCAAACCACCGTCGCCGCCCTTCCCGACAGCGCTCCCCGCCCCATTGCCCCTGGCACTTTGGCTCTGCCCAGCGCTCCGGCCCAGCCGGCTACTCCCAGGGATCCCCGGCCAGCCGCTGAGACCCCCTCCACCTTACCGGTTGTGACGGTGCCGCAATCGACGGATCCCAGCCCAGTTGCCTCTCTATCGGGATCGGGGGGGCGCGTTTTGCCCAACGTTCCTGCCCAGCCGGCGGACACTCAACCCCAAGCGCAGGAGTTTGTTGCCGTCCCCTTCACGCCAGATGGCTCTACCGCACCTGCTCAGCCGGTTGGCCCTGCCCCCGCAGCTCCTGTTCCCAGGCCACCCTCGGCTCCCCTCACAGATATCACCACCCTTCTGCCCCCGCCGGCCCGTCGCCCGTCCACGGGGATCCCAACTACTCCCTCTGCTCCCACTACAACTCCAGTTGCCCCCCCTGTGGTTGCTGTGGGTAACGACTCCGTTTCGCCAACGCGAACGGCAACTCAATTTCGCGTGTTGGTGACCCCCAAGAGCAGCGATGACTTGAACCGATTGCGGCAGCTCATCCCCGAGGCGGTGGAAACGGTTTTCAACGGCAGAACAGTGTTGCAGGCGGGCCTGTACGACAGTCGCAGCCAGGCCCAGTCGGTCTTGGATCGGCTGTTGGATGCCGGCTTTGAGGCGGTTGCCGAGATGATTTTTCGCTAGCGACCCCCCACACTGCCGGCTTGCTTCTCCATAGCGGTACGAGGGAGCTTTGATCCCAGTTCTTTGGCGGGGTGGCCAGCCATTGAGCCCAAGTCTCCTTGGTCGCTGGCAAGGGAATTGACTACAAGTGCTTGCCAAGAGCGATGACGGCTCGAACACCCCCTCTCTAGTCCAGCGGATCCAGTCGGTAGCGGCTGAGCCAGTGATCCAAATGCACTTCCTCCTCGTCCAGCAGTTGGGCGTTGATCAACCCCCGTTTGAAAGCAAGGCAGATGGCTCTGGCCCGCAAGCTGAAAGTGGTTCCCCACTCGTCGCTGATACATTCACGCTGAACTCTCCTGAACATGGTTCAGGAAAGAAGCGATCGCATCCTGCCTATCTCT
>NZ_JANSIK010000160.1:0-4984 GCF_047462035.1 Synechococcus sp. R5-15
TCCGTACTGAACATATTATACATTATTTTCAGTATAGTTGAGCTTATTATTGACTAGAGTCATGCTCTCCTCACCTGAGCTGGCCAGGCAGGGGATGAGTTAGCACCTCTGGCGGGTCAATTTGCAGATAACTTGTGTGGATGGAAAATCCCGGCTATGGCCAATTTAAGTGACTTTGTACAGGGCATTGAGCAGTTGATCGAGCTGGCTCAGAAGCTGGACGAGAAAAAGCAAAGTGGAGAGCTGCGAACCGAAGTCCGCATCCAGGCCCGTCCTCTGGGCAGTTCTATTCCCCCTTCCGGCTCCATCCCCCGCCGCCGCAGCCCTGCCCAAACGGGGGATCCCCCCTGGAGCAGCGAGCCCCAAGTGATGTCTGCGGTTCGCTTCCAGGAACCGTCCAAGGCCGCTGTGCCCGACCCGCCAGCAACTTCTGCCGACCGCCCAGAGTCTTGGGCTGGGCCACGCCTCAAGGATGTGGGGGGACTGAGGGAACAGCTCCAAGCGCTGCGGGAGATGGTGGAGATCCCCCTCAAGCGGCCCGATCTGCTGGCCAAGCTGGGGTTGGATCCGCCCCGCGGCGTGTTGTTGGTAGGCCCCCCCGGCACCGGCAAAACCCTGACGGCCCGCGCCCTGGCCGAGAGCCTGGGGGTGAACTACATCGCCATTGTCGGCCCGGAGCTGATCGGCAAGTACTACGGCGAGGCGGAGGCGCGCCTGCGGCAACTGTTTGAAAAGGCAGCCAAATCGGCTCCCTGTCTGGTGTTTATTGACGAAATCGATGCCCTAGTGCCCAACCGCGCCACTGTCGAGGGGGAGGTGGAAAAACGCCTGGTGGCCCAGATGCTGGGGCTGATGGACGGGTTTGTGGCCCAAAAGGGGATCGTGGTGCTGGCAGCCACCAACCGGCCCGAGGCTCTGGATCCGGCTCTGCGGCGACCGGGGCGCTTTGATCGGGAGGTGATCTTCAAGGTGCCGGACCGGGAGGGGCGGCGGGAGATCCTGGCCATCCACACCCGCGGCATGCCCTTGGCGGAGGATGTGGATCTGGACAGCCTGGCGGATCAGACGCTGGGCTTTGTGGGGGCAGATCTGCGGGGCCTGTGCCAGGCAGCAGCCTATGCGGCTTTGCGGCGGCAGGTGCCCGATTTGGGATCCCCCATCCCCGAGTCCCTGACGGTAACCGCAGCGGATTTTCAACAGGCTCTGCAACAGGTGAAGCCGGCGGTGCTGCGCTCGGTGGAGATTGAATCCCCGCAGGTGAGCTGGGATCAAATTGGCGGCCTGGAGCACGCCAAGCAGATTTTGCAAGAGGCCATCGAGGGATCCCTGCTGCACCCTGAGTTGTACGAGCAGGCTCAGGCCCAAGCGCCCAAGGGCATCCTCCTCAGCGGCCCCCCTGGCACTGGCAAAACCCTGTTGGCCAAAGCCATCGCTTCCCAGGCCAAGGCTAACTTCATTGCCGTCTCCGGCCCGGAGCTCTTGAGCAAATGGGTGGGATCCTCCGAGCAGGCGGTACGGGAACTTTTTGCCCGCGCCCGCCAATGCGCCCCCTGTGTCATCTTCATCGACGAGATCGACACCCTCGCCCCGGCGCGGGGAAGCTACTCCGGGGATAGTGGGGTCAGCGACCGCGTTCTGGGGCAGCTGCTGGCAGAGCTGGACGGGATCCGCCCCAGCCAGGGGGTGTTGGTGGTGGCCGCCACCAACCGCAAAGCCAGTTTGGATCCCGCCCTCACCCGGGCCGGCAGGTTGGAGCTGCACCTGAGCGTGGAGCTGCCGGATCGCAGCGGGCGACGGGAAATTTTGGCCGTTCACAACCGCAAGCGTCCCCTGGGGCCTGATGTGGACTTACAGGGGTGGGCCGAGCAGACCGAAGGTTGGAGTGGTGCCGACCTGGCCCTGCTCAGCAACCGCGCCGCCATTGCCGCCATCCGCCGCCACCGCGCCACTTCCGAGACGGTGGATGCCAAAACCCTGGTCATCCAACAGGAAGACTTCTGTCGAGCCTTTGCCGAGCTGCAGCAGCAACGCCAAGCCGGCTGATCCCAGCCTAAGGGCTATTCCCATCACGCCAGCGGTTCGGAGCACCTTCAAACTTTCAAAATCAAAAGACTGGGATCCCTTGCCATTCTGGTTGGCTGTGGGCGTGGGCTGACTCACCGCAGGTGCGGGGGGTGGGAAAGATCTTGCCGGGGTTGGCGATGTGCTGGGGGTCGAACACCTGCCGCACCCATTGCATGCTCTCCAGATCCGCAGGCGTAAACATTTCCGGCATGTAGCAGCGTTTGTCTGCCCCGATGCCATGTTCGCCGGAGATGCTGCCCCCCAAGCGCACGCAGAGCTTAAGGATCTCGCCCCCCAGTTTCTCCACCTGCTCCAGGGATCCCGGCACCGACTCGTCGTAGAGGATCAAGGGGTGCAGATTGCCGTCGCCAGCGTGAAACACATTGGCCACCGGATAGCCGTACTCGCGGCTGAGGCGCTCGATTTCCTTCAAGACAAAGGCTAGTCGGCTGCGGGGGATCACCCCATCCTGGACATAGTAGTTGGGGCTGAGCTTGCCCATGGCGGCAAATGCTGCCTTACGTCCTTTCCACACCCGCGCCCGCTCTTCCGGGTCGGATGCGACCTGCACCTGTCGCGCCCCATTTTTGAAGCACAGCGCCCTCACCTGTTGGCCGGCTTCTTCCACCTCCAGTTCCAGCCCATCCACCTCCACCAGCAAAATGGCCGCCGCATCCCGCGGATAGTAGCCCAACTGCACCACATCCTCCACGGCATTGATGCTGAAGTTGTCCATAATCTCCAGGCCGGCGGGGATGATCCCGGCAGCAATGATGTCGGAGACGGTGGATCCCGCCGCTTCCACACTGTCAAAGTCTGCCAGCAAAACCTGCACTTGAGCCGGGGCCTTGAGCAAGCGCAGGGTAATCTCGGTGGCAATGCCCAGGGTGCCCTCGGATCCCACAAACAGCCCCACCCAGTCGTAGCCGGGCATCTCCGGGATCTTGCCTCCCCAGCACACCACCTCCCCATCCGGCAGCACCACCGTCAGGCCGAGAATGTGGTTGGCTGTTACGCCGTACTTGAGGCAGTGGACACCGCCGGAGTTCTCCGCCACATTGCCGCCGATGGAGCAAACCGACTGGCTAGAGGGATCCGGCGCATAAAAGTAGCCTTGGGCGGCCACGGCCTGGGTAATCCAAGTGTTAATAACCCCCGGCTGCACCACCATGCAGCGGTTGTCCAGGTCGATTTCCAGGATCTGCTTCATCAGGGTGGTGGCGATGACGACGCTATTTTCCACCGGCAGGGCTCCCCCTGAGAGGCCCGTACCGGATCCCCGCGCCACGAAGGGCACCTGGTAGCGGCTGCACAGCTTCACCACCTGCGCTACCTCTTCTGTTGTGCGGGGCAGCACCACCAGCGCCGGCCTTTGCCGGTAGCTGACCAGCCCATCGCATTCGTAAACCAGCAGCTCCTCCGGCTTGCTGATCACCCGCTGGGGATCCAGAATCTTTTTGAGCTCAGCCGTCAGCCTGATCCAGTCGAAGGTGAGGCCGGTCTGTAGAGGATGAGAAGAAGTTTTTGCGCTGGCAGTGCGAAGCACTTTCATAACAGTAGGCTCAGCAGGAGTTTGGGAGGGGGATATTGTCACTATAGTCTTGCTGGCTCCAACAGATAGTCCATGCAGCCCAACTCCCCCAGCGCCGAACAAGTGCTCAACCAAGTGCGGCAGCTCTACGAGCTCTACCCTTTCCCCCCGCAGCCCATCGGCACTGTTCCCCCGCCAGGGTGGAATTGGCGCTGGAGTTGGCCCCAGGCCCATGCCTTTTGTACGGGATCCCATCCGGGTCGGCGCAGGGTGCGCATTCTGGATGCCGGCTGTGGCTCGGGAGTGGGAACGGAATACATCGCCCACCAGAACCCCAACGCAGAAATCTGGGCCTTTGATCTGAGCAGCCGCGCCCTGGAAATCGCCGAGGCCCGTTGTCGAGCTTCCCAGGCACCGCTGGTGCAGTTTCGCCAGCTCAACGTCTACGACATCGACCAACTGCCGGGGCAGTTTGACTTCATCAACTGCGTGGGCGTGCTCCACCACCTGCCCGATCCGCTAGCGGGGCTGCAGGCTTTGGCCGGCAAATTGGCTCCCGGCGGGCTCTTGCACCTGTTTGTGTATGGTGAGCTGGGCCGCCACGAAATCCGCCTCATGCAAAAGGCCATCCGCCTGCTGGTAACGGGTTCTGAACACCAGACCCTTGCCTCGGCGGAGCAATTGCAGAGGGGTCTCCAGGTGGGCCGCCGCCTTTTCGAGATCTTGCCGGAAACCAACCGCATCCAGCAGCAAGAACGGGCCCGCTGGGCCATCGAGAACGTGGACGACGAATGCTTCGCCGATATGTACCTGCACCCCCAGGAAGTGAATTACACCATCGAGACTCTGTTTGAATTAATCCGGGCTTCCGGACTGCAGTTTCTGCGCTTTTCCAACCCAGAGTTTTGGCGGCTGGAGCGGGTGTTGGGCCAGGACGAGGCCCTGCTGGCTCAGGCGGCTCAGCTGCCGGAACCGGAACGCTATCGCCTGATCGAGCTGCTGGATCCGGTGGTAGCCCACTACGAGCTGTTTCTCGGCAAGCCCCCCATCCGCTGCTGGGAATGGACAAGCCCGGAAAGTGTAGCATCAGCCATTGCCCACCTCAGCCCCTGTCTGGGCCTGTGGCCGGGGCGGAGCATTTTCAACTATGCTTACGAAGCCATCTCCCTGAGCGAAGAAGCCTTCGCCTTTCTCCAACAGGTGGACGGGATCCGCACCGTCCAAGAGATCCAGGCTGGCCTAGAGTGCCCCCTGAGCTTCGAGCAACTGCAACGCTTGCTGCGCTGGCAAGTGCTGCTGCTGGAGCCTCAAAACTCAGTCTGATACATTCACGCTGAACTCTCCTGAACATGGTTCAGGAAAGAAGCGATCGCATCCTGCCTATCTCTG
>NZ_JANSIK010000161.1:0-770 GCF_047462035.1 Synechococcus sp. R5-15
TTTGCGGGCAGTTTATCCATCTGCCCAAAATCGGTGCTGTTCGGATAATTCAGCACCGTCCTTTGCCTGACGGCTTTGTGATTAAGACCGCTGCCATCAGCCGCAAGGCAGACGGGTGGTATGTGACCTTGAGCCTGCAAGATTCGTCCGTCCCTGAGTTTACCCCTGACCTGCCAACACTGGAGAACACGATGGGGATCGACGTGGGACTGGACTCCTTTTTGGTGACCGACGCGGGGGAGTCTGTTCCAGTTCCCCAGTACTATCGCAAGGCAGAGCTCAGGCTCAAGAGACTGCAGCGGGCAGTGTCTCGCAAGAAGAAAGGGTCAAACCGCCTATGGCTAGTGACTAGTGGATAGTGAATAGTGACTATCCACTAACCACTATCTCAGCGCAAAGATTTTCATGACAAAACAGCGAACTGGCTGGTAAGCAAGGGCAAACATATTGGGTACGAAGCCCTGAATATCAAAGGTATTGCGAGGACGAAGCTAGCAAAATCTACCTATGATGCTGGGTGGGGACAATTTCTGCGAATTCTGGCAGTCAAGGCTGAAAGAGCTGGGCTGAGGGCGATTGCAGTGAATCCCAACGGCAGCAGTCAAAACTGCTCTCGGTGCGGTCAAAGAGTACCGAAGGCGGTTCAAGACAGGTGGCATTCTTGTTCCCATTGTGGGCTAGAACTAGGACGCGACCACCATGCGGCCATCAACATCAAGCACAGGGCGGTGGGGCATCCCGTTCTTTTCGCGTCAGCGGGACGTAGTCCT